>NZ_JASJXN010000036.1:0-46437 GCF_035018705.1 Undibacterium sp. RTI2.2
GATTCGCGAAGGCGGTCGTACAGTTGGTGCGGGTGTTGTTGCTAAAATCTTGGCCGATTAATTCAGTCAGAGTTCGTAGAAGTTTTTGAGTTGATTTCGAAGTAAATATAGCGGCTTGCCAAGGCCGCTATATTCGTCAAGTCGTTCTAAGTTGTAGGGGTGTAGCTCAATTGGCAGAGCGTCGGTCTCCAAAACCGAAGGTTGTAGGTTCGATTCCTACCGCCCCTGCCACCATCAAAGCCACAAGGCGCCGAAAGTAAATAAAGTATGTCTAACCAATCCGTACAAACTGTAAGCACAACGAATGATAAATATAAAATCATTCTGGCGATTGTTGCTGCGGTTGCTGGTGTTGCTGCTTTTTATGTCCTTGTGAATCAGCCGGGTTATATTCGTGCGGCAGCGTTAGTTGTTGGTTTATTGGTTGCTGTTGGATTGATCTGGTCGTCAGAAACAGGGCGTAACTTTGTTTCTTTTGCCAAAGACTCAGTGCGCGAAGTAAAAAAGGTTGTTTGGCCTACTCGTAAGGAGGCTGGTCAAATTACTGCTGTTGTATTTGGATTTGTATTGGTAATGGCTCTTTTTCTCTGGGGCACTGATAAATTTCTCGAATTTCTATTGTTAGATGTAGTTCTTGGATGGAAATCATAATGACTGAGCACATTCAGGAAGATCAAGATGGTGCGGAACCTAGTGTTTCTGTGCCTAAAAGTGCTAAAAGATGGTATGTAGTTCATGCTTATTCTGGTATGGAAAAAAGCGTACAGCGCGCCTTGATGGAGCGCATTGAGCGTGCAGAAATGCAAGATAAATTCGGACAGATTTTGGTTCCTACCGAAGAAGTTATTGAAGTAAAGAACGGTAAAAAAGCAGTAACAGAGCGCCGCTTATTTCCAAGTTATGTTTTCGTTGAGATGGAAATGACTGACGATACTTGGCATTTGGTCAAAAATACCAGCAAGGTTACAGGTTTTATAGGTGGAAAATCAAATAAGCCTGCGCCTATCCCTCAGCGTGAGGTTGATAAGATTTTGCAGCAAATGCAAGACGGCGTTGAGAAGCCAAGACCAAAAATATTGTATGAAGTGGGTGAAGTTGTTCGAATTAAAGATGGTCCATTTACTGACTTCAACGGTAATGTTGAGGAAGTGAACTACGAGAAATCGAAAGTTCGAGTCACTGTTACGATTTTCGGACGAGCAACTCCAGTAGAGCTGGATTTTGGTCAGGTAGAAAAAGTGTAAAAAATTAACGTCATTCAGTACGGTAGGTTAGTAATAATTTAAAAACTGAAAAGCGGTAAACAGAGGAGCCCATCATTGCATTTACTGCTATGCCGGGCGCTACTACTCAACTAATGAAGGAGCCATCATGGCAAAGAAAATTATTGGTTTTATCAAGCTGCAAGTACCAGCTGGTAAAGCAAACCCATCCCCGCCAATCGGACCAGCTTTGGGTCAACGTGGTTTGAACATTATGGAATTCTGCAAGGCGTTTAATGCCCAGACCCAGGGTGTGGAACCAGGTATGCCGATTCCTGTTGTGATTACTGCATTTGCTGATAAGTCTTTCACTTTCGTGATGAAGACGCCTCCAGCAACCTATATGATCAAAAAAGCAGCTGGTATCACTAAAGGTTCAGCGAAGCCTCATACTGATAAAGTTGGTAGCATTACACGTAAGCAAGCAGAAGAAATCGCGACAACAAAACGCGCTGATTTGACTGCCGCTGATATGGACGCAGCAGTGCGCACTATCGCGGGTTCTGCGCGCTCCATGGGTATCACGGTAGAGGGATTGTAATGGCTAAGTTATCTAAAAAAGCAAAATTGCTCAAAACTAAAGTTGATCGTTTAAAAGTTTACTCTTTTAATAATGCGGTAACTTTGATCAAAGAATGCGCAACAGCAAAGTTCAATGAATCCATCGACGTTTCAATCCAACTTGGTGTTGATCCAAAGAAATCGGATCAAGTAGTTCGCGGTTCAGTTGTATTGCCTTCCGGTACTGGTAAAACAGTTCGCGTTGCGGTATTTGCGCAAGGCGCTAAGGCTGAGGAAGCAAAAGCTGCCGGTGCTGACATCGTTGGTATGGAAGATTTGGCTGAACGTGTTAAAGCCGGCGATATGCCGTTCGACATCGTTATTGCATCTCCAGATACAATGCGTATCGTTGGTACTTTAGGTCAGATTTTAGGCCCACGTGGTTTAATGCCTAATCCAAAAGTTGGTACTGTGACTCCAGACGTTGCGACAGCAGTTAAAAATGCAAAAGCAGGTCAAGTTCAATACCGTACAGATAAAGCAGGGATTATCCATTCAACTATCGGTCGTAAATCTTTCGCTGATGGTGATCTGAAGGCAAATTTGGTAGCGTTAGTTGAGGCATTGAATAAAGCGAAGCCAGCTTCCAGCAAGGGTGTTTATCTGCGTAAGATTTCTCTGTCATCCACAATGGGTGCTGGTGTACGCGTTGACCATAGCAATCTGGCAGGTTAATTAAGAATTAAGTCCGTACATTGATAAAGATGTACGGCCAATCTTTGGGCTGGCTAATAAATTTTAATTAGTCAGAGTGTCAAAGACCGTTGGGCTTAATTTATTTCTAATAAGTTAAGTTAAATCGCAAGAGAGTAATCTCAAGTACCCAACGCAGATGGTGTACCCGGGTAAGTTTTGTAGTTACATACTGTTAATCCAGTAAAACTCCTAACTTCGGACGCCGTGTTCGAAACGATATGAGGGAGACACATCATCCTGATGTGAAGACTGAGTATCATAATTGGAGGTTGACCGTGAGTCTCAATCTGAATGATAAAAAAGCCGTCGTCGCTGAAGTCTCTGCAAAAGTAGCAACTGCTCAGACTATCGTCGTAGCTGAATATCGTGGTATCCAGGTCGGTCATTTGACGCAATTGCGTGCTAACGCACGTGCTCAAGGTGTGTACATGCGTGTATTGAAAAATACACTTGCACGTCGTGCTGTTGAGGGAACTGTGTTTGCAAGCCTCGCTTCTGAAATGACTGGTCCGTTGATCTATGCGATCTCGGAAGATGCTGTTGCAGCTGCAAAAGTTGTTCAAGATTTTGCAAAAAGCAATGACAAACTAGTCGTAAAGGCAGGCAACTATGCTGGCAAATCGCTAGATAAAGCTGGCGTTATGGCATTGGCAAGCATTCCTGCTCGTGAAGTGTTGTTGGCGCAAGTGTTAGGTATGATGCAGGCTCCTGTATCCAGCTTCGCACGCGCTTTGGCAGCTCTCGCAGCAAAGAAAGAGTCTGATTCACCTGCAGCACCAGTAGCAGAAGTTACTGAAGCCGTTGCTGAATAAGATTTTTCGTCAAATACTGAATTAATGTAATTTATAAATTGGAGTTTCAAATGGCAATTAGCAAAGACGATATCCTGGAAGCCGTAGGCGCGATGTCCGTAATGGACTTGAACGACTTGGTTAAGGCATTCGAAGAAAAATTTGGCGTATCTGCTGCTGCAATGTCTTCTGGTCCAGCCGCTGGTCCAGCTGCTGCTGTAGAAGAGCAAACAGAATTCAACGTGGTTCTGACTGAAGTTGGCGCAAATAAAGTTGGCGTAATTAAAGCAGTTCGTGAATTGACAGGTTTGGGCTTGAAAGAAGCCAAAGACGTAGTTGATGGTGCACCGAAAACAGTTAAAGAAGCTGTTTCTAAAGCTGATGCTGAAGCTGCTAAGAAGAAATTGGAAGATGCTGGCGCGAAAGCAGAAATTAAGTAATTTTGTAAAAATAAGGCAGATCTTGGGATTTGCCCAAGTCAAAGGCAGGAATCTTCTCGAAAGAGAAGGTTCCTCTTTGGCTTCTTTGTCGTTGTAATGATGTTGTTTAGATAATGTCGTTTCAGTTGTATTTTTTTGTTCTGGAAATTCATAAGGTTAAGGGCTGAGACTTGAGGTTTCTTTCTGCAAGTTCAACTGAAATTGCATTTTGAATCCTGAATTCTCCATCCTTCCTTGTCACTAACGGAGTGTCCATGCACTACTCATTTACTGAGAAGAAGCGCATTCGTAAGTCTTTCGCGAAACGCGCTAACGTTCACAACGTTCCGTTCCTGCTGGCGACCCAGCTCGAGTCATATTTAGGTTTTTTACAAGCCGACAAAACAGCGTCTGCGCGTAAAAATGAGGGCTTGCAGTCAGCCTTTACCTCTATATTTCCGATCGTGTCGCATAACGGGTTCGCACGTCTAGAATTTCTATCCTATGTTTTAGGTGATCCAGCTTTTGACGTCAAGGAATGTCAGCAGCGCGGCCTTACTTTTGCATCTCCTTTACGTGCCAAGGTACGTTTGGTAATTCTTGATAAAGAATCGCCAACTAAACCAGTTGTTAAAGAAATGAAAGAGCAAGAAGTCTATATGGGTGAATTGCCACTCATGACGACTACAGGCTCTTTCGTTATCAACGGTACTGAGCGGGTTATCGTTTCTCAGTTGCACCGTTCCCCTGGCGTGTTCTTTGAGCATGACAGAGGTAAGACTCACTCATCAGGTAAATTATTATTTTCGGCAAGGATTATTCCTTACCGTGGATCATGGTTAGATTTTGAGTTCGATCCTAAAGATATTTTGTTCTTCCGCATCGATCGTCGTCGCAAGATGCCGGTCACTATCTTGTTGCGTGCTATTGGCATGAACAACGAGCAGATACTGGCAAACTTCTTCGTATTTGATAACTTTACTTTGCATAATGACGGCGCTGAAATGGAATTCGTTTCTGAGCGTCTGCGTGGCGAGGTTGCACGTTTCGATATCTCTGATAAAGCCGGTAAAGTCATTGTCGCCAAAGATAAACGTATCAATGCCAAGCATGTACGTGAGATCGATGTTGCTGGTATTAAGCATATTTCGGTTCCAGAAGATTATCTGTTGGGTCGCGTATTAGCTAAAAATATCGTCGATGGCGATACTGGTGAAGTTATTGCTAATGCAAATGATGAATTGACAGAAGAATTGATGGGTCGCTTGCGTGACGCGAAGGTTGGAACTATCCAGACTTTGTACACCAACGATTTGGATCAAGGTTCTTATATTTCTCAGACTTTGCGTGCTGACGATACAGCGGATCAGATGGCTGCTCGCGTCGCAATTTATCGTATGATGCGCCCAGGCGAACCGCCAACAGAAGATTCAGTCGAAGCCCTGTTCAATGGCTTGTTCTATAGCGAAGATCGTTACGATTTATCCGCTGTTGGTCGTATGAAGTTCAACCGCCGTATCGGTCGTGATGAGTTGACTGGCGCGATGACCTTGTCTAACGAAGACGTACTGGCAGTGATTAAGATTTTGGTGGAACTGCGCAATGGTCGCGGTGAAGTCGACGATATTGATCACTTGGGTAATCGCCGTGTTCGTTGTGTTGGTGAGTTGGCTGAAAATCAATTCCGTGCTGGTCTGGTGCGTGTTGAGCGTGCGGTCAAAGAGCGTCTGGGTCAGGCTGAAGCCGACAACCTGATGCCGCATGACTTGATCAATTCCAAGCCTATCTCTGCTGCAATTCGTGAGTTTTTTGGTTCCTCACAACTGTCTCAGTTTATGGATCAAACCAACCCATTGTCTGAGATCACGCACAAGCGCCGTATATCTGCACTTGGACCTGGTGGTTTGACACGTGAACGTGCAGGTTTTGAAGTGCGTGACGTTCATCCGACTCACTATGGCCGCGTCTGCCCGATCGAGACACCAGAGGGGCCAAACATTGGTTTGATCAACTCACTGGCCTTGTACGCTCGTTTGAATGAATATGGTTTCCTAGAGACGCCATATCGTAAGGTAGTTGATAGTAAAATCACGCAACAAATCGATTACTTGTCCGCGATTGAAGAAGGTCGTTACATTATTGCTCAGGCGAATGCGACGATTGACGGTGCTGGCACATTAGTTGATGAATTGGTGTCTGCCCGTGAAGCGGGTGAAACGATTCTAGTTTCTCCAGAGCGTATCCAGTACATGGACGTGGCAACAGGTCAGGTAGTTTCTGTCGCAGCATCTTTGATTCCTTTCCTGGAGCACGATGACGCGAACCGCGCTTTGATGGGTGCCAATATGCAGCGTCAAGCAGTTCCTTGCTTGCGCCCTGAAAAAGCATTTGTCGGTACAGGTATCGAACGTACTGTCGCAGTCGATTCTGGTACAACAGTACAAGCATTGCGTGGCGGTAAAGTCGATTACATCGATGCGGGTCGTATCGTTATTCGTGTGAATGATGCTGAAGCACAAGCTGGTGAAGTCGGTGTAGACATCTACAACTTGATCAAGTACACACGTTCTAACCAAAATACCAATATCAACCAACGTCCTATCGTCAAAGTCGGCGATATGGTTGCGAAGGGGGACGTTTTGGCTGACGGTGCCTCCACCGATCTGGGTGAATTGGCTCTCGGTCAAAACATGCTGGTTGCATTTATGCCATGGAATGGTTATAACTTTGAAGATTCGATTCTGATCTCTGAAAAAGTAGTAGCTGATGATCGTTACACATCGATTCACATCGAAGAGTTATCTGTTGTTGCTCGTGATACCAAGTTAGGTGCAGAGGAAATCACTCGTGATATCTCTAATCTGGCTGAGAATCAGTTGGCACGTCTGGATGAGGCCGGTATCGTTTATATCGGTGCTGAAGTAACTGCTGGCGACACATTGGTTGGTAAGGTAACGCCAAAAGGCGAAACACAACTGACACCAGAAGAAAAACTACTGCGCGCGATTTTCGGTGAAAAAGCATCCGACGTTAAAGATACTTCCTTGCGTGTGCCATCTGGCATGGTTGGTACTGTTATTGACGTTCAAGTGTTCACTCGTGAAGGTATCCAACGCGACAAACGTGCTCAACAAATTATTGATGATGAGCTGAAACGCTATCGTCTTGATTTGAATGATCAGTTACGTATTGTTGAAGGTGATGCCTTTGAACGTCTGGAACGTATGTTGATCGGCAAAGTCGCTAATGGCGGCCCAGCTAAATTAGCAAAAGGCAGCAAGATTACTAAGGAATACTTAGCTGATTTGGATAAATATCACTGGTTTGATATTCGTCCGGCGGATGATGATGCAGCTAAAGCTTTGGAAGCGATTAAAGATTCCATCGCTGAAAAACGTCATCAGTTCGATCTGGCTTTCGAAGAAAAACGTACCAAGTTGACACAGGGCGATGAACTGCCACCGGGCGTACAAAAAATGGTCAAGGTTTACCTTGCTGTTAAACGTCGCTTGCAACCTGGTGACAAGATGGCGGGTCGCCACGGTAACAAAGGTGTGGTTTCACGTATCGTTCCTATCGAAGACATGCCTTACATGGCGGATGGTACTCCAGCTGACATCGTACTGAACCCATTGGGTGTTCCTTCACGGATGAACGTTGGTCAGGTTCTGGAAGTGCATTTGGGCTGGGCAGCTAAAGGTCTAGGCTTGCGCATCGGTGAAATGTTAAAAGCCAAAGTGAAAATCGAAGAGCTACGCGCCTTCTTGAAACAGATTTATAACGAATCTGGGAAGAAAGAAGACATCGATGGTTTTTCTGATTCCGATATTTTGGAATTGACAAGTAACCTGAAAAACGGCGTTCCGTTTGCAACACCGGTGTTCGATGGTGCGCATGAAGGCGAAATTCGTCGCATGCTTGATTTGGCTTATCCTGACCATATCGCTAAACAACTCGGTATGACACCTTCGAAGAATCAAGTGACTTTGTATGATGGTCGCACTGGTGAGGCATTTGAACGTAGCGTGACAGTTGGTTATATGCACGTACTGAAACTGCACCATTTGGTTGATGACAAGATGCATGCTCGCTCTACTGGTCCTTATTCTCTGGTTACTCAGCAGCCACTCGGTGGTAAAGCGCAGTTCGGTGGTCAGCGTTTCGGTGAGATGGAAGTTTGGGCTTTGGAAGCGTACGGCGCATCGTATGTCTTGCAAGAGATGTTGACAGTGAAGTCGGATGACGTGAATGGTCGTACCAAAGTGTACGAAAATCTCGTCAAGGGCGATCACGTGATCGATGCCGGTATGCCGGAATCCTTCAACGTGTTGGTCAAAGAAATTCGCTCCCTCGGTATCGATATCGATCTCTCACGGGATTAAGCGACAACTAGCAGTATTGGCCGTCTCTGAGCAAAAACTTAGAGACGGCATTAGTATTTATAGCCGTTTAGAATTTTTTGTTCCCGGTATTGGCGGAACCTACTTAAAACCTAGGCTCTCCCGTTGATGCGAACAGGGTTTAAGCAAAAAACTCTTGTACCATCCAGCACTAGCGTTTACCTCACTGGAGTGACACACATGAAAGCACTGCTCGATCTATTCAAGCAAGTTCAGCCTAACGAACAATTCGACGCGATCAAAATTGGTCTCGCGTCTCCCGAGAAAATCCGTTCGTGGTCCTACGGCGAAGTAAAAAAGCCGGAAACCATTAACTATCGTACTTTTAAGCCAGAGCGCGACGGTTTGTTCTGCGCCAAAATTTTTGGCCCTATCAAAGATTATGAATGCCTGTGCGGTAAGTACAAGCGTTTGAAGCATCGCGGTGTTATCTGCGAAAAATGCGGTGTAGAAGTTACTTTGGCTAAAGTGCGTCGTGAGCGCATGGGTCATATTGAGTTGGCTTCTCCAACTGCACACATCTGGTTCCTGAAGTCACTGCCATCCCGTTTGGGTATGGTACTGGATATGACTTTGCGGGATATCGAACGTGTTTTGTATTTTGAAGCCTATGTTGTGACCGATCCTGGTATGACTCCGCTGAAAAAATGCCAGATCATGTCGGAAGATGATTACGCTGCTAAGTATGAAGAGCATGGTGATGAGTTCACGGCGTTCATGGGTGCAGAAGGTATCCGTGAATTGCTGCGTTCTATCGACATCGACCGTGATGCAGAGACTTTGCGCGTTGAGCTGAAAGAATCAAAATCTGAAGCCAAGATCAAGAAATATGCTAAGCGTCTGAAAGTACTTGAAGCATTCCAACGTTCCGGTATCAAGCCAGACTGGATGATCATGGAAGTGCTGCCAGTATTGCCGCCAGAATTGCGTCCTTTGGTACCGCTGGACGGTGGTCGTTTTGCGACTTCCGATCTGAACGATTTATATCGTCGCGTCATTAACCGTAATAATCGTCTGAAGCGCCTGATGGAATTGCGCGCACCAGAAATTATTACCCGCAACGAAAAGCGTATGTTGCAAGAAGCCGTCGACTCCCTGTTAGACAATGGTCGTCGCGGTAAAGCAATGACTGGCGCCAACAAGCGCCCATTGAAATCTCTGGCTGAGATGATCAAAGGTAAAGGCGGTCGTTTCCGTCAAAACTTGCTGGGTAAACGTGTTGATTACTCCGGTCGTTCCGTTATCGTGGTGGGTCCACAGCTGAAATTGCATCAATGCGGTTTGCCAAAATTGATGGCGTTGGAATTGTTCAAACCTTTCATTTTCAATAAATTGGAATTGATGGGTCTGGCAACAACGATCAAAGCAGCAAAAAAATTAGTTGAGATCCAAGAGCCAGTGGTTTGGGATATCTTGGAAGAAGTGATCCGTGAACATCCGATCATGTTGAACCGTGCGCCTACATTGCACCGTTTGGGTATTCAGGCGTTTGAGCCAGTGTTGATTGAAGGTAAAGCGATCCAGTTGCATCCACTGGTCTGCGCCGCATTCAATGCCGACTTTGACGGCGATCAAATGGCGGTTCACGTTCCTTTGTCGATCGAAGCGCAAATGGAAGCCCGCACACTGATGCTGGCATCCAACAATATTCTGTTCCCGTCTAACGGCGAACCGTCTATCGTACCTTCGCAAGATATCGTATTAGGCCTGTACTACGCTTCCCGTGAAAAAATTAACGGTAAGGGCGAGGGCATGATGTTCCCTGATGTTTCAGAAGCGATCCGCGCCTGGGACAACAAGGAAGTCGAACTCAGCACACGTATCACCGTGCGTATTACAGAATTTCCAAAAGATCTGGAAACGGGTGAATTCGTCAAAACGATCAAACGTTACGAAACCACGGTTGGGCGCGCAATTTTGTCAGAAATTCTGCCAAAAGGTTTGCCGTTCACCGTACTCAATCGTGCGTTAAAGAAAAAAGAAATTTCCAAACTGATCGATACATCGTTCCGTAAGTGCGGCCTGCGTGCAACGGTTGTATTTGCTGATCAACTGATGCAAATGGGTTTCCGCCTCGCGACACGCGCTGGTATCTCAATCTGTATCGATGACATGTTGGTACCACCGCAAAAAGTTACCCTGATTGCAGCGGCTGAGCATGAAGTGAAACAGATCGAGCAGCAATATGCGTCCGGTTTGGTAACTGCTGGTGAGCGTTATAACAAGGTTGTCGATATCTGGGGCAAGACCGGTGATGAAGTCGGTAAAGCCATGATGGATCAACTCAAGGTAGAAGACGTCATTCGCCGTGATGGTACTAAAGGTACGCAAGAATCTTTCAACGCGATTTACATGATGGCTGACTCCGGTGCGCGTGGTTCTGCTGCACAGATTCGTCAGTTGGCAGGTATGCGCGGACTGATGGCGAAACCGGATGGTTCGATTATTGAAACACCGATCACCGCGAACTTCCGCGAAGGTCTGAACGTGTTGCAATACTTTATTTCCACTCACGGTGCACGTAAAGGTCTGGCCGATACCGCGTTGAAGACAGCGAACTCCGGTTACTTGACACGTCGTCTGGTTGACGTTACCCAAGATCTGGTCGTGATCGAAGATGATTGCGGTACAGCCAACGGTGCGTCAATGAAAGCGATTGTTGAAGGCGGTGAAGTCAACGTGCCTTTGCGTGATCTGATTTTGGGTCGTGTTGCAGCCAACGATATCGTCAATCCAGAAACACAGGCCAATTTGTATGATGCAGGTACCTTGCTGGATGAAAACGCTGTAGAAGAGATCGAACGTCTGGGTATCGACGAAGTCAAAGTACGTACGCCACTAACTTGCGACACACGCTATGGTTTGTGCGCTATGTGTTACGGCCGTGACCTCGGTCGTGGTTCTATGGTCAATGCGGGTGAAGCAGTTGGTGTTATCGCTGCGCAGTCGATTGGTGAGCCAGGTACTCAGTTGACAATGCGTACCTTCCACATCGGTGGTGCCGCATCCCGTGCAGCGATTGCGTCTTCCGTTGAAGCTAAGTCCAACGGTACGATTCGTTTCACCGTTACCATGCGTTATGTGACTAACGGCAAAGGCGACCAGATTGTGATTTCCCGTTCCGGCGAAGTCTTGATCACGGATGACCACGGTCGTGAGCGCGAACGTCATAAAGTACCTTACGGTGCAACATTGATCGTTAAAGATGGTATGGTCATCAAAGCTGGTACAGCGTTGGCGACTTGGGATCCACTGACACGTCCTATCATTACTGAATACACCGGTACTGTGAAGTTTGAAAACGTCGAAGAAGGCGTTACCGTTGCTAGACAAGTCGATGATGTCACTGGTTTGTCTACACTGGTCGCAATCGATGCAAAACGTCGCGGTACTGCAGGCAAAGCGGTTCGTCCACAGGTTAAACTGTTGAACGAACAAGGTGAAGAAGTCAAGATCTCTGGTACCGAGCACGCAGTAACGATCGGCTTCCAAGTCGGTGCTCTGATTACGGTCAAAGATGGTCAGCAAGTTCACGTTGGTGAAGTATTGGCACGTATCCCGACTGAATCACAAAAGACTCGTGATATTACCGGTGGTCTGCCGCGCGTTGCTGAGTTGTTTGAAGCACGTTCACCAAAAGATGCAGGTATGTTGGCTGAAGTCACAGGTACGGTTGCGTTTGGTAAAGAAACCAAAGGTAAGCAACGTCTGGAAATCACCGACATGGACGGCGAGAAACACGAATTCCTGATCACCAAAGACAAACAAGTCTTGGTACATGACGGTCAAGTTGTGAACAAAGGTGAGATGATTGTTGACGGCCCAGCCGATCCACAAGACATTCTGCGTTTGTTGGGTATCGAAGCGCTGGCACGTTACATCGTTGATGAAGTTCAGGACGTGTACCGTTTGCAAGGCGTTAAGATCAATGACAAGCACATTGAAGTGATCGTACGTCAGATGTTGCGTCGCGTTGTTGTGGTTAACCCAGGCGATGCAAACTACATCATCGGTGAGCAAGTTGAACGTTCTGATTTGTTAGGTGAAAACGATAGAGTTGCTGCTGCTGGCGGTATCCCTGCGACATATGAAAATATCTTGCTCGGTATCACTAAAGCATCCTTGTCGACAGATTCTTTCATCTCGGCAGCGTCCTTCCAGGAAACTACACGCGTTCTGACAGAAGCAGCGATTATGGGCAAGAAAGATACCCTGCGCGGCCTGAAAGAAAACGTCATCGTTGGTCGTCTGATTCCGGCAGGTACAGGCTTGGCATTCCACCGCGCTCGCAAGTTGAAAGAAACTTGGGAAGCCGATGAACGCACAGCCTTGTTGCAAGCAGAAAAAGCAGCATTCGCGCCAATGCCAGAAACGGCAACATCCGATGCAGCAGACGGCGAAGCGTAATCTAATGCTAGGCATGCATTATTTGCAAGCAAGCTAAGCCAATGTAATTGCAAAAAACGGCACCGCAGCTAGTCTCCGGTGCCGTTTTTATTTTGTAAATTGTTTAGAAATTTGCATACAAATGCGCCACCAGCAAGCGCGGCGAAGTTTGATATGAATACTTGATTATCTGTAAAATCTGCCGAAGCTGTTAGTCGTAAATTTAATATACTGGTAATGAGTATTTTAAGTTGTCCATATAAATTCTGGGCAATCAGTCATTTTTATGAAAAATGAGGGGGAGTATATTGTTTTATTCAGAAAAACTCTTTCGCTTTTCTGGCTGTATTCGTCTTTTTTTTTTGATCGGTTTTTAAGCTCTGGCTCTTATTGACCAATAAAGCATTTTTTAAATCACGCAGTCCTATCCGTATGACAACAACAATCACAAGTACACCCGGTACACCCGGCATACTCAGCCCACTCAGCCCATTAAGTACCAACCAGATTTTGCCTCTGCGCGATCAGTATGGTGCGCAGGTAGATGTTGAGGTCGTAGCTGAAACCGGCTCAACCAATGCGGATCTGATGGCGCGTTTAGGCGACTTGCAAGCGCCATTGCTGAGGATTGCAGAACGTCAGACCGCTGGTCGCGGACGTGCTGGTCGTGTCTGGCATTCAGCACCGGGCGGCGTGTTGACATTCTCTTTGGCGTGGCGTTTTAAACGTGGTGTACAAGCTGGCAGTGCGCAAAGTTTATCTGGCTTGCCGTTAGCGGTTGGTACCGCAGTGGCCGAGGTTTTGTTGAGCCTTGGTGTGCCGGTGCAGTTGAAATGGCCAAATGACATACTCAAAGACAAAAAAAAGCTGGCCGGCATATTGATAGAGACCGCCAGCACCAATGACGACGCGATGTGGGCGGTGATCGGTATAGGCCTCAACTTGCGCGTGCCCGAGGCGCTGGAAGCCGAGATTGGGCAGGCCGTAGCCGATGCGCCATGGCTGGCACAAATGGACAGAAACTTACTGATGGCGCATCTGCTTAATGCGCTGGCAAAGGCCTTAGAACAATTCCAGCAACACGGTTTTTCAGCCTTTGCCGCACGCTGGAATGCGCTGCATGCTTATGCGCAGCAAAATGTGTTGATATTGGATGGTGGTGAGCAACGGCATGCAGGGATCGCATTGGGCGTAGATGCAACGGGTTGTCTGGTATTGCAAACCGAGCAAGGGCAGGTGACCGTCGTGGCAGGTGATGTATCCTTGCGTCCGGTTCCATAAAAATATAGAACGTAAAGAGTGCTAGTCCTAAAAACCAAAGCATCTAAACCAAGGCGTCTGAACCAAAGCGCCATCACAAACAGTAGATTGAGGAAAACGCCTGCATGTTGCTATTAATCGACGCCGGAAATACCCGCATCAAATGGGCAGTGCTTGCCGAATCTGGTTTGACCGACTTGCCCTTGCGTGCGGTACCGGTATGGTTGCTGTTTGATTCCGTCAGTCACGCTGAGTCAGACCAATTACCCGTTGCTTGGAAAGCACTCCCAGTGCAGGGCATATTGATCAATCGTATTGTGATTTCTAATGTTGCTGGCGGCGACTTCAAAGCGACTTTATTTAATTATCTGGAGCAAGCGTTTTCGATGGCAGCCACCAAGCTCGTGCCCGAATTTTTTGCCTCGGTAGCGCAAGTTGCCGGGGTTAAAAACGGCTATCGCAATCCAGCACAATTAGGTTGCGATCGTTTTGCCACTGCCATTGCTGCGCATGCCTTGTATCCGCAGCAATCGCTCATTGTTGCCACATGCGGCACCGCGACGACGATAGATGCGCTGAGCGCCGATGGCGTGTTTCACGGCGGGATGATTTTGCCCGGTTTAAAACTAATGGCGCAGTCACTGGCAAAAAATACCGCGCAATTGCCCCATGTTGCTGAGAGTATTTCACTGATAAATTTGTTCGCCGATAATACCGAGTCTGCGATAGTCAGCGGCTGCATAAATGCCCAGGTCGGTGCTTTAGAACGCGCCGTTGCACGCTGGCAGGCTTTGCAAAATACGCCAGTGACTTGTCTCATTTCAGGCGGTGCTGCAACTTATCTTCTTCCTCATTTGACGCCGGATCTTGGCATTGCCTGTCAGCATGTGGATAATCTGGTGTTGACGGGTTTGGCCGTAGTTGCATCGATGCACACTACTGTCAACTTCAGCCAACCGCAGCTTTAGCAAGAGCAGTCAACCATTAACAAGCTAAATACCGCATCCACCTCTAATCATGAATAAATTATGCTGAGATTTTTTTTCTGGAGCTTGCTAATACTGAATGCGTTTTTAATCGCCTTCAATCTAGGCTATCTTGGCAACTGGGACATGGATGCCCATGAGCCGCAAAGAATGGTTAAGCAACTGAACAGCGATCAGTTGCATGTGATCTCTGCCAGCCTGGCGCTGGCACCCGCGCAAGTGCCCGAGGAACGAAAAAATGACGTGCAGGCTTGTCTGCAAATCGGTAATTTTTTACAAGCAGATGCAAGCAAGATTGAAGACAAACTAAAAACCTTGGCGCTCGGTGATCGTCAATCACGGATTAATGTGGTCGATGCAGATACCGTGACCTATATGGTATTTATTCCATCCCAAGGCAGCAAAGATGGTGCCGACAAAAAAGCCGGTGAATTACGTCGTCTTGGCATCACCGATTTTTTCATTGTGGTGGATCAATCAAATCTGCGATTTGGCATTTCACTCGGCGTATTTAAAACCGAAGATGCAGCCAAAGCGCATTTGAATAAACTCAGCAATAAAGGCGTACACAGCGCCCGCATTGGCGCACGTACCCTCACTACTAACAAATTTGCTTACCAATTACGTGCGCTCAGTGCAGAAGAAAAAGCCCGTTTTGATATCATCAAACTCGACTTTTCGGAGCAAGATGTACGCAACTGCCAATCCACGGCATATAGTAAAAATTAAGCAAAAACTAAGCATAAACTAAGCTGATGAGGCCCGCTCTTGCCAGCTAATTAGTGGCGGTAAGAGTGGTGTGGGACTTGTGACAGAGCTGGCGCTAAAAACGTGAGGCTTGATTCGGTTCAAACTCACATTTCTGAGTACGAAATTCCACCCGCATTGCTAATCTCTAGCCTCTCTTCCAGCAATTTTTTATCGCCGCTGCGGAAATCCACAAACTCCAGACCGATGCGAAATAATTTTTGTGACAAGATGGTGTAATTCATGCGGCAACTAATTTCCAGAATCTTCTCTTTAGTGCCTGCATTCAGCGGCGGCAATGCCAGTAGCAAAATCACTTTACCCTCATAAAAGACATTGTGATCGCAATGGATACTCAAACCTCCCAGCGATATCTCGTTGACGCGTCCATGGAAAGTCTTTTTGCCCATGCCACCTTCATACACAATCGCCATGCGCCATTTAACTAGATAACGTTTATAAATGCGATTGTTGGCGCGGGGCAGCCTAGTCGAAATAGAGATAGGAGCGAAGTTGGAGGGCGCGCTTGTCTGCCCACTTGATGGCTCACTTGATGAAGTATCCGCTGAAGCATCCGATAAGGCATTCTTAGCCTCTTGCAGAGGCTCGCCATCCACGTCGTCCAGTTCGTCTTCGACATGGTCTGACTGGTCTTGCGCAGGTTGGTCGCTATCTGGATTTTTCATAGGGGCGATCTATTAAAACTCGATATTAAAACTTGAGGTTAAAACTTGAGGTTAAAACTTAAATACGTCTTAGAAAGTTACCTAAAAATTATAAGCGCATTAACCATCCATTGTTACATTTGGGTTGTAACAGCCAGTACAACTTCTGCCGTCTCTAACATGTCGTGTTGTTCTAATTCATGCATAAGTAGTTTGTGTCTGACTTAAGGATGGATTATGCTAAAACCGCCAACAGTTTTTTTCAATAATTCTGTGGCAACTCTAATAATATAACAGGAGACAATATGAAAGCATTCATCAAAATATTGGTAGCGACCGTATTCGCCGGTGTATTTGCCATCTCATTTACCGGTAGCGCCTTGGCTGTCGAGCACGGCAGCGCGCAAGAGGCAACCGATCTGGTAAAGAAGGTAATTGCCTATTACAAAGCCAATGGTAAAGAAAAAACATTTGCCGAGATCAATGATCCCAAAGGACAGTTTCTCGTGAAAGATTTATATATCTTTGCCGGCACGGTCAAAGGCGGTGGTCCGACGCTGGCACATGGTGCTAACCCTAAATTGATCGGTAAAAGTTTAGGTGAGTTGAAAGATGTGGACGGCGTTTTTTTCGTCCGTAAAATGACGGAAGTCGCTGCCAGCAAAGAAGGCAAAGGCTGGGTTGACTACAAGTGGCCAAACCCGATCACCAAAGTCTTAGAGCAAAAAAGCACCTACGTAGAACGAGTCGACGATCTTTATTTTGCCTGTGGAATTTATAAAGGATAGTCCAATACTTCTGCGGCTTGCAGAAGGAAAACCTCTGCGAAGCCGCAGAATGACTGGACGATCCATTTGACTTTCTAAAAACCGTTTAATCGACGTGCTGTAGCAGGATGCGCTATGTGTACCGCAGTAATCCTTAGCAAACCGTAACGAACAGTAAGTATGCCAGTGCGCTTCCGCGCACCCTACTTATCATGATCAGGTCTCATTAAAAAGTTTTTAGACGTGTTTAATATCTAAGAACTCAGCGACAACAATCCCGGCAGCAATAAGTCACTACAATTACGATACACCTGAGAGTTTTTTTCAAGAGAAGTTCATCATGCAACCCGTATTCCATTTCCAGCAAGGCAGTGTGCCTTTATTGATTTCTATGCCGCATGTCGGCACCAACATCCCGCCCGAAGTCAGCGCCCAGTTAGAGTCTGTGGCTTTTGATAAAGCCGATACCGACTGGCATTTGCCCTTGCTCTACAACATGGCGCAAGACTTGGGCGCCTCAGTAATCCATGCCGATTACTCACGCTATGTGATTGATCTGAATCGTTCCCGCGATGACAGTAATCTGTACCCGGGGCTGGATACAACGGGCTTGTGCCCGGTCGATACCTTTACCAAACAAGCTTTATATCCCGCAGGTCAAACGCCCAATGCGGCAGAAGTGCAGCGACGTATTGCGACTTACTGGCAGCCGTATCACGATCAATTGCAGCAAGAGCTGGATCGCTTGCGTGCGCAGTTTGGGACAGTGATTTTGTGGGATGCCCATTCGATTGCGTCGCAAGTCCCACGGTTTTTTCAAGGCAAATTACCTGATCTGAATTTTGGTACCGCAGATCAAAAATCCTGTGATCCCGGTTTGCAGCAAGCGCTGATGCATTGCCTGCAAACGTCAGCAGAGGCGCAAACTTATAGCCATATATTTAATGGTCGCTTTAAAGGCGGTTACATCACCCGTAATTATGGTCAGCCGCATGATGGTGTCCATGCAGTGCAGCTAGAAATGAGTCAGTGCATCTACATGGATGAGCCAGCACCCTATGCCTATCGCCCTGATCTGGCGGCACAAGTGCAGCCATTACTGCGACAGTTACTCACAACCTGCCTGGAATGGGCACAACAGCAATCGCACTTTCAATTAAAACCTCAGGCGAATCCGCCTACTTCAACCAGCATGGTGCAGTCTTGAGTGCTACTTTATTTGCCCGCAATGCTTGTCTTGCTGATGGTTGGGCCAAGAACGTCAGATTGAGTTGGAGTGCAGACGGTGATCTTACAGAAGTCATTTGTGATGTGACGCCTGACGCACACGAGGTACAGGAAGAATTTGTCCTGCCTGGCATGATCAATTTGCATTCTCATGCCTTCCAGCGTGCAATGGCGGGTATGACCGAAATCGCAGGCGAGGGACCGGATAGTTTCTGGACCTGGCGCGACCTGATGTATCGCATGGCGTTGCAAATCACGCCTGAACAGATGGAGGCGATTGCCGCCCAGTTGTATATGGAATGCCTGCGCCATGGGTATACCAGCGTGTGCGAATTCCACTACTTGCATCGCGCGCCTGACGGCGGGTTTTATGCCAACATGGCAGAGACCGCGCAACGCGTGATTGCTGCCGCACATACTACCGGCATGGGAATCAGCATGTTGCCGGTGCTGTATAGCTTTGCCGATTTTGGTGACGTGCCGCTGCGGCATGACCAGCGTCGTTTCTCTACCAATACCAAGCAGATTTTGCAGTTGATCAGCCAGTTAGAAACCGCACGTAATGGTCAGGTTGAGGTCGGTGTCGCACCGCATTCGCTCCGCGCTGCTAACGTGGCACAGATCAAGGAATTAGTCGCTGCTTTGCCAGCGAACAGGCCAATTCATATTCACATTGCCGAACAACAGAGAGAAGTCGATGCCTGTATTGCGCACAGCGGCAAACGACCAGTGCAGTTGTTGTTGGACACCCAGCAAGTCGATCATCGCTGGTGTCTGGTGCATGCCACCCATCTGGATAAAGCCGAATTGGCGGCGGTTGCCGCCAGCAAGGCCGTCGCGGGTATCTGCACAACGACGGAGGGTAATTTGGGCGATGGATTTTTTGATCTGCCGGATTACATCGCGGCGCAAGGTCGCTTTGGCATCGGCAGCGATAGTCACGCTTCGCAAAGTCCCATCGAGGAATTGCGCTGGCTGGAATACGGTCAGCGGCTGCGGCTGCAAGGCCGCAATATCGCCAGTCAAACAGGGCAGCGCCGCGTTGGTGATTTTTTATGGCATGCCAGTTTGCAAGGTGGAACGCAGGCATCCGGCCGCCAGGTTGGCCAACTCGCGATTGGTAAACGGGCTGATATGTTAGTGCTGGATGATCAGCATCCTAATCTGCAAGGCTTGCCAGTGGCAGATTTACTCAATACCTGGATTTTTGCAGGCAACGATAATCTGGTGCGTGATGTGCGTGTTGGCGGTCGCCTGGTAGTGCAGCACGGACGGCATGTGGAGCAAGAACGTATTCAGGCTGGGTATGCCGATTGTATGCAGGTGTTGCGGCAGTCTTAAGGAAAAAAATACAGGTGGAGTACGCTCATTAGTTCACCTGTTATCTATCTCAGTAAACGATATTTATTGGGGAGTATATTGATAAATAGGGCATATTGTCCAAGTAACCCTTGGACGATTAAAAATACTATTACCTAGTATAAATATATTATTCTCATAAATTATTCTCATAAATTATCTTAGCCGATCACACTGCGCATCCAAGCTTAAACCCAGATTTTCCATTGGACCGCTACCACTTCGCAAAAAACGCAGGCGGCGTGCGGTCTTCAGAGGGATAGCACCACCGCGATTTGAGTGGAAACGCTACAGCGACAATTGCACCTTTGGCGAACTGCCTGGCGTTGTTGCTCCTCCTAGCAAGATGCAGCTTGCGTCGTCGTCGCGTCTAGCCAGTTAGTTCGCCAAAGGCACACTTGTCTCTGTTGCAACGGAAAATCTGGGTTAAATCAAATTTCTAGATCAAACTCCAAATCAAATTTTTAAGTCAAACTGCGCCAACTGTACCGACCGCAGCGAGCCGCCTAAGGCTTGTTGTAACAGCTCCGCCGGTTGTATGGCTTTATCCTCACGCAGCATTACCCAGGGCTGACCTGGCGTTGCTTTGAGTTTGAAGCCACGATGAATCAGGCAGGCTGCAATCCATTCTTCTAAAATATCCAGCACATGATTACGTTTGCCTTGCGGCGATAAAAAACTCACACCTTCTGGTTTTAATTTATCCCAAGAGTCCTCTGGACGCTGCGCCATTGTCACCAGTTCAGTGAACGCTAGTTGCTTGGGGTCCATCCAGCTACCGGCAAAACGTTGCTGGATTTGTGTTTGCAGCACCTGTTCGCCAAACGCATCCCAGTCGCTCGTCGTTAGTTTGTCGGCATCAAACAAGGCATACCAGGCGGCTTCGGTAGCTTGTTCGCCTCCCAATAATTCCCAGCAATGGGACAGCGGAGGAAAGCTAGGTTTAGCGCCTGGCACCAAGGCACTTACCCGCTCTTCCAATGATGGATGGGTATCAAACTCGGATGCCTTGCGGGTCTCCGCACGTTTGATCGCCACCTGCACTGCAGCGCGCTTGACACCTAGTTTGCTAAAGCGACGGAAGCCTTCAAAAATCGGCATCCGTGCGCCACGGTTGATGGCGGGACCAAGCTCATAGTCCAGATAGGTCGACCACATAGGATCAATCAGATGGACTTTTTCCAGCGCGGTACGGGTAGCGACGATGCCGAAGGTTTTGGATGCCAGCGCATCTGCCGCAAACTCTTGCGCTCGCGAGACACTGGACGACAAACGCAAAAACCATTTGCCGTAATAGCTAAATAACAGATCCAGAAAAAATAAAGAATCATCCAGATCGGTAACGGTATGCGCAATCGACATGCGGGTGCGGTACACCCAAGGTCCGAGCGATAAATCACCCGCCACAAAATGACCAAATTCATGCGCGATGACAGAACCTAATTCTTGCTCAGACAAGGTACCAAGCAAGGGCAAACCAAGGCCGACCTCTAGGGTTTTAATTTTGCCTTGCCAGTTGCGTTTGCCGCTGATGAATGCGCTGGCAGCACCGATTAAATGGATATTTACCGGCGCTTGAATATGCAGCCTGGCAGCGATTTTTTCTACCATGGCATACAGCGGCGCTGCGGTCTCGCGCGATAGTGGCTTGGCAGTGGAGGCGGTAGTTTTTTCACGTCGGCGAGGGCGTAGTGAGTACGCCAGACTCAAAGCCGCAAGCCCTGCCACGATGCCAGTGAACTGCAACGATGAACGGTAATGCAATTGGGCGAACGGTATCCATAACAGCCCTATCACCAAGCCGATGGCGAGCAGCCAGAAACCCAACCACAAGGCCAGCACCAGGCTAGCGCGCTGAGCAATCTGAGTCCCTTTGGTTGTGGATTTATTTATTTTGGAATTAGTTGTTGTATCCATGGGTTTAGCCTTGCCATTGATTGAGTGCGGTACTGATGACGCCATGCAGAAGATCGGTTCTAGCGGCGCGGGCGCGCAGGGCGCTGCGCTCCGCCGCTGCCAGTTGAGTATTGCGGGACCGGATCAGATAAGCGGCAGCCTGAATATCCAGTTCAATATCAAACTGCTCCAGCGAGATATCTTCACCGCGTAAATATCCTTGCAGAGCCGTTTCTTCCGTTTTTGATAAATGTAAAATCCCTTGCAACTTGATGAGCAATACTTTGTCGTTGGTACGCACAGCCTCGCCATACAGCAGGGTGAGCTGGTCGGTTCCTAAACTGCTTATCTGGTTGCGGCTGAGATCGCGCGCTATGGTGAGGGCGGTCGCTGGCGCATTGCGCAAAGCCATTGCTAATTTGATTTCTGGAAGCAGGGCGTTTTGCGGCAATGTCACGGGCAAGCCAGCACGCACCCGATAAAAATCCAAGGCTCTAAAATTTTGCTCATCACCCGGCAAGGCTTTCAGGTAGATCTCAGGATCAGCGCCAAAATAACGGGCGACTAAGCCAAAGTCTGCGGCATGTCCGGCACGGTTATCTGCCACCTTGTCACGTACCGCCGCATTGAGTAAATTCATCGCCTCAAAGCCACGACGCAAAGCGACCTTTATACGGACTTCAACATCCAGCAAACGCGCTGCATCGCTAGGGGATAACTTATGCAGCCGCGTGATGTCATTGTTTGCGCCCTGATAGTCACCATGCGCCGCTTTGCGCCAGACCAGACTGCGCAGGATATTGGGATCTTGCGGGAATTTTTGCGTCAGGTTCTGCATCGCATTAATTCCCTCATCGCCAGACAGCAAAGAGGCAAACAAATATTGCGCATTGGCGGAGTCGGGTTGCTGTTTTGCGCGTTCACCATATTCACTTAACAAAGCCTCGTGCTGACCAGCTGCTTCACGAATATTTTGCACCATGCGCTCGTACACTACATCGCCAGGTTTGGCTTGCATGATACGGCCAGCAACTCGCATAGCCTCTGCGTTCGACACACTCTGCGCAGTCACAATCGCGGCGCTGGAGTAGCGTATGTCCCAGTCATGCAGCTGCGCCAATGCTTCGGTCGCTTTGGCAATCTCTTTTTCTAAACCATGATCCATCGCGTAGTTGATGCAAGCAAGCACGCCTGGCGTCTTGTCGCTGGTGGCGACGGTCAGATGATTAATGCTGATGCTGGATTCATGCTTACTCATGCTCATGGTTTTTGGCGGCTCTTCAAATGCGTATTTGACGTTGCTCAGTTCAATAAAACGCTTGCCGCAATACACTATCTGGCTGCCTTGATTTTCAGGATTCTCGGGGGCGACTTTACTGTACACGATCGTATTCAGCAATAGCGGTGCAGCGCCTGCGATGTTCCAGATACTGTAACTGTCGCTGCTGTTGAGGGTTTCATCAAATTGATCGATCACGCCGGCCGCTTCAGCCACTTTGGCGGAGTTGGTCGCAGTCGCGGTACCGTGAACTTTTCCTGCTTTCAGATTGACCGTGGCTCTGCCCTGAGCCGGCAACGTGATGGTCTGATGATCAAAATTGACTGTCAACGGCACATCAAAGCCATTGAGCAACAGCAGGTCTTGCGAGTTAGATTCGTGATAGCTATGCGCCGCGCCAGACAGCACCAACACCACCGCGCTCAATGCCAGACCACGCGTGTACAGCCAGCCTAAAATCCCCAGCGGCGCACGGGCGTAAATTTGCCATTTGCGTGACCCTGTACTTTTGACGACATACGCACCGAGCGGTATCAGCGGTATCACAAACAAAATGACAAACGCATGCAAAGCAATATAGCTATCGTCCAGATCCTTTTCTGCCTTGCCAACAAATCCAAAGCCGACCGAGTTGATATTGCCCAGCGATGGTGTCCCCCTGAGTGGCTTGGCAAACAAACGCCGTTCACTGGTCAGCAGACGCAGGACATCGGCGTGTTCGGGCAGACGGCGGAATAACTTCGCCAACACCAGCGCCCGATATACTTTGAACGGATCGCCACTCTCAATCGCCCGGCTAATTTTCGGGTCATCAACTAAGGACTGCAACTCCGGTATACGTTGTAGTAATTGAGCGGGATCAGATATCGACATTGGCGTTGATGTAAGAGTCTAGGGTGAGAGAGCGAAAACTTGAGCGAAAACGAGTATAGCAGCAGGTTTATTGTTCAAAAGCACTAAATCGGGCTTGTTGCAGGAATGGTTGTTTTTGAAGCTCTAGCTTGATTTCAGCTAGATTCTTTAAGCAATTATTTTTAGTAGAATAAATGTAGCTGAGTTACAAAATCCAAAGTACTTTGGTTGATTTTTCTCAAAAAATGATGTTTTACCTATTAAATAAATGTAGTTATGCTACATTAATAATCGGAAGTAGCTCTCATCCCTTAGCATAATTATCTCTGCTGTCTTCCAGGCTGTACATGCTGGCATGGTCTTTTGCTACGCTTTTTTGTTACCCATTTGCCTTACACCGCAAGCTGCACTCCGCATAGACGGCTGGCATGGCGCGGCGCATTTTGGGACTTTCCAAACCTTAAAAAATAACGGAGTAGACATGAAAGTAGATTCACGCGTTAAATCGGTAAGTCGTCATCAACATACACCCGCATTGCGCCGCCTGTTTGGTCGCAGTGTGTTGGCAAGTTCCATTGCCTTTGGCATGCTGGGCGCATCGTTGCCAGCACAAGCGGCTAACTTTAATCCGGCTGATACCTCGGTGCAGATGTTTCATTGGCGTTGGAATGATATTGCTAAAGAATGTACAAACTGGCTGGGGCCGCAAGGTTATGGTGGTGTGCAGATATCGCCGCCACATGCCTCTGCCAATCTGAATACCTGGTACGACATTTATCAGCCGGTGAACTTTACCGCGCTGAAAAGTAATATGGGTACGGAGGCAGAATTTCAGTCCATGATCAACACCTGTCATGCAGCCAAAGTGCGGATTTATGCAGATGTGGTGGTGAATCATATGGCGGCCGGATCAGGTACTGGTTCGGACGGATCGACCTGGAATTCGACTAGCTTGCAATACCCTAACTTTGGGACAAACGACTTCCATCCGGCATGTGATATCCAGGATAGTGATTACAACAATAACCGCAACAACGTCATCGTTTGTCGCTTGGTCGGTCTGCCGGATTTAAAAACCGAAGGCACGTATGTGCGTGGACAGGTCAAAAATTATCTGACCAAATTGTTGGGCATGGGCGTCGATGGTTTCCGCTTTGATGCGGCTAAACATATGGCACCCGCTGACTTGCAGGCATTTGTTACTAGCGTCGCCAGCACGACTTCTGCTGGCGAGCCAGTTTGGGTAACGCAGGAGATTATTGCGGACGGTACCGTCAACCGCGCTGACTATTTTTCGGCGGGTACCATCAACGAATTTAAGTTTGCTGCGGCCATGCGTGAGACTTTCCGGTCTACCAATGGCAATCAACTTTCACAAATTCGTACTTATATGGGCACTCCGGGCAATTGGGGCGGCACATGGGGATTTGTGGATAGTTCTAAAGCCACTGTCTTTGTAAATAATTGGGACACAGAGCGCAACGGTGATTCAATGAATGCCAGCAATTTCACCGGTGTGACGAATGATACACAGGGGACAAAACGCTACGATCTGGCGAATATTTTTATGCTGGCCTGGCCGTATGGGCATGCGCAAATTCACTCGGGTTTCCGCTTTAGTAATAAGGATCAGAACGCACCAAGTGCCAGTCCGTTTGATGCGAGTGGTAATCCCAAAATTAATGTCGATTGGGATTTTATTCATCGCTGGTCTGATATCGCTAATATGGTGGCTTTTCGCGCCGCTACATCTGGTCAGGGTGTGGGTAATTTCACCAATGGCACAATTAATCAGATTGCGTTTAGCCGTGGCGCGAATGGTTTTGTGGCGATCAATAATGATGCCTCAGTCTGGAATGCATCATTCCAAACAGGTTTGGCGGCGGGCACTTATTGCAACGTCGTACATGGCCAGTTGAACGCCGCTAAAACGGCATGCACCAGTGACAGCGTTGTTGTTGGCAGCAATGGGATTGCGACCGTCAGCATTGCGGCAAATGGTGGTTCTACCGTACCCGCTGTTGCTCTGCATATTAACCAAAAAATCACAGGCACTGGCGGTGGCGGCACAGTTGGCGGAACAACCTGCACAACGGTGAGCGTCAAGTTCCGCGTGGCCAACGCTAATACCGTTGTTGGCCAAAATGTCTATGTATTGGGCAACCGAAATGAGCTGAGTAATTGGACGCCAGCGACCAGTATGACAATTGAGGGAAGTGGTGCTAACGTGCCTTGGTCGCAGACTATCCAGTTGCCGCCATCAACGGCGATTCAATATAAATTTATGAAACACGGCGCAGTAGCTGATGTGTGGGAAAGCAGTCAATCCACCACTAGCGGTAATCGTGAAGCTGTCACGCCAGCTTGTGGCGCGGCGACTTTAGTGCTGGATGCAGGTAACTTTAAGTTTTAATGATCTGCGCTGAGCTAGTATTTTTGTATGAATACTCGCTCAGCGTATTCTGAAAATTATTTAAATTAGCCATCACCCTTAATCCATTTTTTGCGGTGATGGCGACATTAATAAGCAAAACAATCTCAGCTTATTTCAGCATTAGACAAGCGCTTTGTTGGCAGATTTTCTTGCGCTGATTTGGTTTTCCATTATTTGGCAGCCAGACCCGGAAAAATGGGCTTGTAGCGCATCCAAAAACACCCGTGTTCTGGCTGGCATTAAGCGCCTTCCGGGGAAAACTGCCCATGCAGTGACGGAGGGCATCTGCCAGTCACACAGCACCTGGACTAACTCGCCTCTCTTGATCATGTCTTCTGCAAAATAATCAGACAGCATCGTAATCCCCGCGCCTGATCGCGCCAGTCGTACCAGTGCGTCTGGCGAATTTGCAATCGCCCTTGCGGGCGGCGAGCCTTTCCAGCTTTCTTCATCACGGATAAATGACCAGACGGCAGGCTCGCCATTACGCGTCAATATGCGCAGGCAATCATGTTCCATCAAGGCCTCCGGCTCGTGCGGTATGCCACGTTTTTCCAGATAGCTGGGCGCCGCATACAGGCCGACCGTAGCGACCAGCAAGCGACGGGCAGCAAGAGTGGCGTCGTCGGGTAAATCTCCCATGCGGATTGCCACATCAAAATTCTCACTAATCAGATCAACCCGTCGTGCGGATAAATCGAGTTCTAATGAGATCGCCGGATAAGTCGCAATAAAATCCGCCAGCAAGTTGGCCAGCACATCGTTCGCAAAATCATTCGGCATCGATACCCGCAAGCGCCCACTGGGCTGCACTTGCCGGTGCTGCGCTAAGGCCATGGTCGATTCCACTTCTGCCGTCACCTGATGCGCATGTGCTAAAACGGCATGCCCAAAATCAGTCACGCTGAGTTTGCGGGTGGTGCGCAATAACAGGCGTTCGCCCAATTGCGATTCCAGTTCCGTGATCCGGCGCGACAAGGTGGATTTGGGCAAGCCCAAACGCTCGGCGGCGCGACTAAAACTACCTTCATCCACCACACGGGCAAATAGCAGTAAATCATTGGCTTCCAGGCTCATGCTGATCTTTCATTGAAGGGTGGTGGCTGAAGGGCGTTAACGGGGGGGTGATTTTGCGTTGTTTGCATCCGATTGTACTTTATTGTTCCATTATCGGCACAATGATATCCAAATTAAGGTCTTCTGCATTGATTTCGGAACAGCTACAGTGCATGCACTACAACTTCACATGAAAAGGTTCCAAAATGAATATCTTGCAAATCAACTCTAGCGTCCGTGCTGATGCCTCCCATTCCAGCAATTTAGCCAATGTCGTCGTACAACGTTTGCGTACGGCCACACCAGATGCACAGTTGACTGTGCGTGATCTGGGTGCGACACCGCATCCGACTTTGGATGGCGCTGCTTTGGGTGCTTTGTTCACACCCGCTGAAAATCGTTCGACAGAACAAGCTGCCCGTGTTGCGTTGGATGACGCTTTAATCGCCGAAATTCAGGCCGCCGATACCGTAGTCCTCGCCGTGCCGATGTACAACTTTGGTATCTCAGCGCAATTGAAAAACTGGATCGACGCCATCTCACGTGCGCAAGTCACTTTCCGCTATGGTGCAAATGGCCCAGAAGGATTATTAACTGGCAAAAAAGTCGTCGTCGTCTTAACCCGTGGTGGCTTGTATCGCAACACGCCTAATGATACGCAAACACCGTATTTAAAAACCTTCCTGGGCTTTTTGGGTATGACCGATGTACAGTTTATTTTTGCTGAAGGCTTGGCAATGGGGCCAGATGCAGAGAAAGCCGCGTTCGCTTCTGCGCACGAGCAAATCCAGCAAATTGAATTGGCCCTTGCAGCATAATAATGCTTGACTGATATCGGGCATTGCTTAAATCACCGCTTTTAAGTCAGCTTTAAAAGTCCGGCTAAAAAGATGGGGAGAGGGTAGATTTTTATATACTCCCCATTATTTTTAGTAAAAATGCCTTATTGTCCAAATAATATATGGACAATTAAAATATACTGATAATGAGTATATTTTTTAATTTGATATTGTTTTCATCAACATGGAGTCCATCATGACATCTGCAATTACTTCCGAAACTGTTCTTCAGCCACGCACGGTGGAGCAAGTCATCGTTGGGTTGGCAACGTCGGATGGCGATGGCGTCAAGCTGACTCGCGTGTTAACGCAAAACTTGCAGTACCGGCTTGATCCGTTTTTGATGCTGGATGCGTTTGGTACTGATGATCCGCAGGACTATATCGGCGGCTTTCCCGATCATCCGCACCGTGGTTTTGAGACCGTCACTTACATGCTCTCCGGCCGCATGCGCCATCACGACAGTGCTGGTAACGAGGGTTTGCTGGAAGACGGCGGCGTACAGTGGATGACTGCTGGCCGTGGCGTGATTCATTCGGAATTACCTGAGCAAAAAGAAGGGCGCATGGAGGGTTTTCAGCTCTGGCTCAATTTGGCTGCTAAGGACAAAATGATGACGCCCTGGTACAAAGATTTCCAACATGCGGATATTCCAGAATTTACAACCAATGGTGCCACGGTGCGCGTGATTGCAGGCGCCAGTCATGGCGTAACAGGTGCGATGCAACGTGCGGTGACCGAGCCCTTATATCTGGATATCAATCTGGAAGACGGCGCTGAATTTACCCAGGCGATGGCTGACAGCATGAATGCATTTATCTACGTTTATCGTGGTGAATTACAGATAGGCGAGAAAACCTTAGCGCAGCAACGCATGGCAATTTTGCGTAACGACAGCAACAGCGACGGTGTACGGATTCGCGCTAAAGGTCCAACTCGTGCATTGCTCATCGCCGGTCAGCCATTGCGTGAAACGATAGTGCAATACGGTCCTTTTGTGATGAATAGTCAGGCAGAAGTATTCCAGGCGATTAATGATTTTCGGGCAGGAACTTTGACGGCGTAATTTGCTGTCAATTTTGAGTAATTGCAGGTTTAGTTTTTTAAAGCACCAGTGTCTTATCCAATAATGTATTGATCTCTATTTAGAAAGTATAAAAATATGAACGCACTGAATAAGTTTGGCCCTTTAGTTGGCCGCATCTTAATCGCATTGATTTTTGTCGCTTCTGGCGCAGGTAAAATTACCGGTTTTGACGGTACCGTCGGCTACATCGCCAGCAAAGGTTTGCCTTTGCCACAGTTAGCCGCTATCGCCGCTATTATTGTCGAACTTGGTGGCGGTTTAGCGGTTATCCTCGGCTGGAAAGCACGTTGGGCTGCCGCCGCGATGCTGATTTTTACTGCCTCCGCTGCGATAATTTTCCATAACTTTTGGGGTGTGCCAGCCGATCAGGCACAAAATCAGATGATCCACTTCATGAAAAATATTTCTATGATGGGCGGCCTGTTATTTGTCATCATCCACGGCAGCGGCGCATTGAGTCTGGATGGTAGCGGTAAAAAATAAGACGATCAACATAGGTAGTACGATATAGAAAATCCCTTGAATAGCATTTGCTGATCAAGGGATTTTTGCTTTATTAGACAGAACAGCTTATTGTTTGAGTCTGTTTAATTATCAGTCTAACTTATTAGACTCAATACTATGTCCATGAGCTACAGAATAGCCAACATCGAAGATATCCCCGTCATCATGGAAATCCGCTTTGCCGTAAAAGAAAATGTCTTGACCAATCCCAATGCCGTTACGCCAGCGATGTGTATCGATTATCTGGATAAACTGGGGCATGGTTGGGTCGCCGAAATGGATCAGCAGGTAGTCGGATTTTCTTATGCTGCATCCGAAGATAACTCGATCTGGGCGCGATTTGTTTTGCCCCAATTTGAAGGCCACGGTATCGGTAAAAACTTACTCACGCTCGCTACCGACTGGCTATTTCAGCGGGGCGCAAACCAGATTAAATTAGGTACGCAACCAGATACGCGGGCAGACCGGTTTTATGCTTTGCAAGGCTGGGTGCGTGGCGAGATGAAGAGTAAAACTGAGGTTGCGTATGTATTAAACAGAGATAAGGTAAATTAAAGGAAACTTTTCTTTATTGATCTCATCTGACAAATATAAGCAACGAACAGCGCCCGTACAATCACCCACCTAAGCTAAATAATTTTTCAATCATTTCTCAATCACTTCCACAAAATAAAGGAGCGTGTTTTGACGCAAGAACACTTCACTCTCTATGTCGATTCTCGAATGACCAGTCCATATGCACTGTCTAGTTTTGTGACATTGACAGAAAAAGCGATTCCTTTTGAAATGAAAAAAGTGAATTTAAGCGCACGAGAAAATCACCATGCTGACTTTGCCAGCCTGTCGCTTTCTAGCCGCGTACCAACCTTGGGACACGAGGGTTTTTATTTGTCAGAATCTTCAGCAATTTGCGAATATCTGGAAGACTTATTTCCAGCTCCTACACATGCGCGTGTTTATCCTGAGGACTTGCAACAGAGAGCCAGAGCCAGGCAAATTCAAGCCTGGCTGCGTAGTGATTTTATGCCGATACGTGAAGAGCGCTCAACGGAGGGAATATTTTTTAAGCCCATCACCACGCCTTTGTCAGACGCGGCTCAGGCCTCTGCCAATAAGCTAATTACCGCCGCCAATGATCTGATCAAGGACGGAGCAATCAACTTGTTTGATGCTTGGTGTATTGCGGATACCGATCTCGCTTTAATGATCAATCGCTTGGCCTTGAATGGCGATCCGGTTCCTGAAAAATTACTGGCATATGCGCAGCATCAGTGGCAACGTCCGTCGGTGCAGTTATGGGTGCAACAAGAACGGCCAGTGTGAGATGAGTTGATTTTTTCTTGGGTTGATTAAGTGTTGAAGTTAAGTCAGCCCAAGAAGATTAAGCGCAAAAAAATTAGCAAAATTAGCGTTTAATCGTCCGCAGCTTAGTCGCTGCATCGCGCAGCATAGCCTCGGTGGTCGCCCAATCGACACATCCATCGGTCACTGAGCAACCATATTTTAGCTGCGACAAATCATCTGGAATCGGCTGATTGCCAGCGACGATATTGGATTCAATCATTAAGCCAACTAATGCCTTAGATCCATTGACGACCTGATTAATCACATCGGCCATGACTAAAGGTTGTAGCTCAGGTTTTTTGTAGCTGTTTGCATGGGAGCAATCGACAACCACGTTGGCAGGCAACTTTGCTTTGATCAAGGCTTGTTCTGCCATCGCTACTGACACCGTATCGTAATTGGGGCGACCATCTCCACCACGCAATACAACATGGCCGTGCTGGTTACCACTGGTACGCACAATAGCGACGCGACCTTGACCATTTAAGCCAAGGAAAGAATGCGGATGCGATGCCGACAAAATCGCATTAATCGCAATACTGATGTCGCCATCCGTACCATTTTTAAAACCGACCGGTGTCGATAAGCCGGATGACATTTCGCGATGGGTTTGCGATTCTGTTGTGCGGGCGCCGATTGCGGTCCAGGCGATTAAGTCACCCAGATATTGTGGCGAGATCGGATCAAGTGCTTCGGTCCCGGTTGGCAGTCCTAACTCACAAACATCCAGCAAAAACTGGCGGGCTTTTTCCATGCCCTGATCAACGTGGAAAGAATCATCCATATCAGGATCGTTGATATAACCTTTCCAGCCAGTCGTAGTGCGTGGCTTTTCAAAATACACGCGCATCACCAATAGTAAGGTGTCTTTCACTTCTTCTTGCAGCACTTTTAATCTACGGGCGTAATCCAGACCTGCGACCGGATCATGGATAGAGCAGGGGCCGACCACCACAAACAGACGCGGGTCTTTGCGTTCTAAAATATTCCGTAAATCTTCACGACCTTGGTTGACAACGGCTGCGGCAGCCTCGGACAACGGCAAGCGTGCATGCAAATCTTCTGGCGTTGGCATGCTGTCGAAGGAGGTGACATTAATATTTTCTAAGTTTGGGCTGGTCATGATGTGTGAATCTAAAGAGAGGCTAAAAAACGGTGTGACATTATGGCGCAAAGCGGGCCAACTGGTGATGGATGATGACCGCGAAGCTGCACAGCATTTATTTTTGTGATTATTTCCTCACCTGTGTTCTGATCAAGATATTTTTTATAAAGACGTTTTCTTGCACTTGACCATCAGGATATTGTCCTCTAACCTATTGATTACAAGCAAGTTTAGTTCTATTCCTTCGGCATGCATTCACGCTGTTTATTGTGAAGTAAAGGCTGCAATATCTCTGAGGACAGCGTGATGAAAACTTCAAATCGCCTACTTGCTATCGATGTCTTGCGTGGTCTGGTCATCGTCCTGATGGCGCTGGATCATGTACGCGATTTTTTTGCACCTACGCCTTTTAATCCTCTTGATTTAACGCTCACCACCCCCGGCTGGTTTTGGACGCGCTGGATTACACACTTATGCGCACCGACGTTTGTGTTGTTAGCTGGCATCTCAGCGTTTCTACGTAGTCAGCATCAAGACAAGTGGAATATGGCGCGCTATCTACTCAGCCGCGGCGCTTTGCTGATTTTTCTGGAGCTGACCTGGATTAATTTAAGCTGGCAATTTTCATTCGATAGTTTATTCCTACAAGTGATTTGGGCTCTTGGTGTGGCGATGATTGTGATGGCAGCATTGCAGTTTTTACCTCGACCAGTCATCTTGCTGGTCGCAGCTGCCTTACTATTGCCGCATAACTTGCTGGACAGTTTGCATAACCCGCACGCGACTGCCATGTTCAAATTATGGCATCAGGGCGGTTGGATACCGTTAGGTGATCAATTTGGTATTTTTGTTTTATATCCGCTGATGCCCTGGATAGGTTTGATGGCGGCAGGATATTGTTTGGGTCCGCTGCTGTTGCAGCCACCTGCGCGGCGTCAGCAAACTTTGTTGCTGATATCGGCATTGTTGATGTTGAGTTTTATCGCTTTGCGTAGCGGTAACTGGTACGGCGATCCAGATCCTTGGTCGCCACAGGCTGGTGGCTGGCTGATGAGTTTGATGTCGTTTGTCGATATTCATAAGTATCCGCCATCCCTACTGTATTTATGCGTAACTCTCAGTATTAGCCTAGCTTTGCTGGCGTTGATGGACAAATATGTAAAGCAAGAAGTACCCTTGCTGAGCTTGTTTGGCAGCCATCCCTTATTTTTTTATTGCGTTCATGTGATGCTGATTCATGTATTGGGTGCGATCACGATGCAACTGTTATTTGATCAGCAGATCAATTTTGATGATAGGCGACTGAGTGTGCCCTCGACATATCACCCGTCGCTAGTCCGGTGCTATCTGGCCTGGGTCTTCATCATGACTTTGATGTATGGGATTACGCACCGCTGGGTCGCTTATCTAAAAGAATCCGGGCGTATACCCTATTAAGATCACTGGCATTGGACGGCTGCTTTTGGGACGAGGTTTCCGCTCGCAAAAACTGTAGTTATCAACCTTAATACCAACCTTTCCATCAACCTTTCCAGGTTCTTTGCAAACCAGTATCGGTGTGTATCCAGCCGCCCCGTGCGCTGGGACGATAATAGAAACCGACACCACCCTGGCGGAAGCTGCGTATCAATTCTCCCAGTACTTCTTCATGCAATTGCGCGATGCGGATATCGGCGGCCTTACCTTCCAGATGCAGCGATTTTCTTGCAGCTGGAATCCCTTCTTCGATCAGACGCTTATTCGATTCTGGCGTGCGGTAACCAGATAAAATCTCTAGCGGTTTGGTCATACCAAAACGGGCGATAAAGGCTTGGGTTGCCCACAGAGTTTCTAATAATTTAGGATCGATAGGTGCGGTTTTTTTGCCATTCACGTCACGCAACAGATGACACAATTGCTCGTAGGCGGATTCTTTGACTTCACCATCTTTCCAGTACAAAATTTTAGTTCGCTCACCGCTGGCAGGGCGGATTAAATCCAGTGTTCGTGGTTGTACCCAAAAATCAATATCCAGCGCTTGCGAGTCGAATAAATCTGGCGGCGGCGCAAGCTCATGCGGTTTGTCCTGATCGCTGGCAAGGCTGATGAGTGGCCGCGTACCCACTACCAAGCCCGCGGCAGTGAGCATCAAGGTTTTTTTGAGTAAATTGCGACGTGCTTGCATAAGTTTGATCTGTGTCTAAAAAATAATTACTGATGTAGCGGGACTGCAAAACGCCATGCTTTAACGTAGAACATTGCGTCGTAGAGTTGTATCAGTCAAAAAGTACGACTTTAAAGTGCGGTCTTAAGGTACTGTTTTAAAGTGCATGGATAGCAGTATGTTTCAATATACTCCCCATCATTTTATTAAAAACTGCCCAATCGTCCAGTAATTCTGTGGACAATTAAATATACTCATAGTGAGTATTAATATAGGTCAAAACCAACTGACATGCAATCTTATCTACGCTGACTTAAAAAAAAGATGCCCAAGTTTTACCGATAGCGCTATCCCTTTGCTATACAGCTTTTCCGCGCAGCTTACTTCTTAACTCCTAATATCTTCTCCACCGGACTAAAACGCAGGCGAAACGCATCTGGCATACCTGACCCCAACAATGGTCGCAAATAACGCCGGAAAGCCTCAGTCACATCCGTGCCGCTCCCCGCAATCAACTCATCCTCCATCACCCGGGTTTTACCGGCCACCGCATCCAGCGGCAATAACTCGTAATCCACCGAATAATCGCCTTGACGTTTGATCGCGACAGAACCATCACGCTGCCCCCACATGGCAAATTGCACGGCTTTCTCGCCCACCTCACGCGCTTCGCGCTGATCAACATCCGACACGCAACCAATAAATGAGCGTTGCAAATAACCAAACGTATCGCCACGTACACGTTTAATGCCGAGCTTAGATTTGATCTCATCACATAGCAAATCTGCTAAGGCGCCGGTGCCGGACAACTGCACATTGCCGTGCGCATCACGTTCCACCTCGGTGGCGAGCAGGCTGGCAATCGCAGCACCGCTGGCATCATGAATCCCCTCCGATACTGCGATCACACAGCGACCATATTGGGTATAAACCGCTTTGACATCCGCCAGAAATTTATCTAAGGAAAACACTCGCTCGGGCAAATAAATCAGATGCGGCCCATCGTCCGGGAATTTTTTCGCCATTGTCGCAGCCGCCGTCAAAAATCCCGCATGCCGCCCCATCACCACACCGACATACACACCAGGTAATGACGCATTATCTAAATTAGCACCCGCAAATGCCTGTGCCACAAAGCGCGCTGCAGAGGGGAAACCCGGCGTATGGTCACTGCCGACCAGATCGTTATCGATGGTTTTGGGGATATGGATACAGCGCAAAGGGTAGCCCGCTTTTTGCGCCTCCAAGCTAACAATCCGTACGGTGTCGGACGAGTCGTTACCGCCGATATAAAAAAAGTGCTCAATCTCATGCGCCTGCAAGACTTTAAAAATCGCTGCACAGTAAGCCGCATCTGGTTTGTCGCGGGTGGAACCCAAGGCCGACGATGGCGTGGCAGCAACCAGTTCTAGATTCTGAGTAGTCTCTTGCGTCAGATCGACCAGATCCTCATCCACAATCCCGCGCACACCATGCCGCGCACCATAGATGCGAGTAATCTGCGAAAAGCGCCGCGCTTCTTGCACAACACCCATCAAAGACTGATTAATCACCGCAGTCGGACCACCACCCTGCGCCACTAAAATTTTGCCTGATGCCATGAGATACCTCTTTGTAGGTTGCGGTTTTTATTGCAAATACTTTATTAGCTAATTAGTAAGTGAAGTGTCGACTAGAATCAAATTGAATTCCGCTAAGTTCATCAGAAATTTCAAGTACATGTAAATAAATTGTATTTTATTGTGTACCAAGTTAGCATGTTTTTGTGACACGTAAATTCAATAATAAAATACTTCTTAATAAGCCAAGGAACATATGAGCGAAATGGTTTTCTGCCGCGCTTGCGGTAAACAAATACATATTAGTGCACCAACGTGCCCGAATTGTGGTGCGCCCCAGCGACCAGGTAAAGGCACTAAGAATAAAACCGCTGCAGCAGTTTTAGCTATTTTTTTAGGTGGCCTAGGGATTCATCGGTTTTACCTTGGAAAATGGTGGGGTGTTTTTTATCTGCTGTTTTGTTGGACTGGGATTCCAGCAATTGTCGCTCTTGTCGAAGGCATCGTATTTGCATGCACAAACATTGAAAAATGGGACGCAAAATATAACAACGGGGCCTCCTCGGGTGATTCTGGTGCAGGCTTAGTGATAGCAATAATCGCCGCAGTAATGGGTACCTTTATGGTGATAGGAATTCTTGCGGCAATTGCCATTCCAGCATACCAAGATTACCTTACGCGAGCTAAAATTTCTGAGGCAGTATTTATTATTAGTCAAGCCACTCCAGTCGTTGGCGAGTATGTCGAATCTAATCATCAAATTCCAGATTCTTTGCAAATAGCGGGTTTTACTCGAACACTGCCTGCCTCAATTGCAAACGTCACGATCAACAAGGGTACTGGTGAAATATTAGTTACTTTGGCAGGATCTGCGACCATCGTAGGGAAGACGTTTTCAATGCTGCCAACGACCGATTCGTCTAATCATGTTTCATGGCGCTGTTTCAGTGACACATTGTCAAACAAATTACTTCCAAAAAATTGTAGACAATAATTAACTGATTTTCCATCGAGGGTAATAATGCCTTGCATTATTACCCTTTTTCTTTCACGTTGAGTGCTATGAATGGAGACGCTTAAATGAATTTAGCTAAAATATTGTCGTAGTTTTTCAGATTCTTCTCTCTAGATGCTGTGTATCAAGTATTAACTACTGAGTCAGTATCTACTTATCGGGTTTGGATTGAATAACGGTTTGCATCGCCGTTGTAATGGACAATTTGGTGTTGATTTTGAGTTGGCGCTGTTACCTGATACCACTAAAATATTTTTGATCTGTTCAGTACACCTAGCACAAGACTGTATCTGTTATCAATCCCATCCTTCATGTAACAATAGCCGATCTGATTTTCATTTGGCTTGGTACGATCATGCTCTCTCAAGAACAACTTCAGCAATTTCAACAAAACGGTTATCTGGTATTGCCGGCGCAAGTCGATGGCAATGTTTGCGAACAGATGATCGCGTTTGCTCAGCAACAGTTGGCGTCACACATTGCGCCTATTGAGTATGAGGCGGATACACGTTACCCAGGCGCGCCAGTGTCGCGGGATGCTGAGGGGGGATTGACGGCGCGGCGGGTGTTGCAGGTGATCGGTCGCAGTTCTTTGGTAGCTGACTGGGTAATGAATGATCAGTTGGTGCAGCCTTTGCGGCAGATTTTGGGAGAGGGCTTACGTCTGGTGCAGTCGCATCACAATTGCATCATGACTAAACAGCCGCGGTTTTCTAGTGTGACAGGATGGCATAGAGATAGCCGCTACTGGAATTTTCAGCGTGCTGAACTGGTGTCCGCCTGGCTGGCTTTACGCGATGAGACGGTAGAGAATGGTTGCCTGTTAGTGATACCCGGCTCGCATCGCTTGGCGATCGCTGCTTCGCAATTAGATGCGGCCTTATTTTTGCGTGCTGATTTACCCGAGAACCAAAGTTTGTTAGCGCGAGCGAAGACGGTGCCTTTGCGGCAGGGTGATGTGTTGCTGTTCCATAGCAATCTGTTCCATGCAGCAGGCTGTAATCAAACGACACAGACTAAATTCTCTCTGGTGACGACCTATCGTGCTGCGGATAATCCTCCGGTAGCCGATACTCGTTCCACGCATCTGGATGAGATTGCGCTTTAAGTAGTTATTGATATTGTTTATCAAGTCACCATTTATGTAGAAGTAGAGTCGCTAATTTTTTCACATGAATAAAATTGTTCGCAATTTAATGTTGCGCAAATAATAAACAGCATATTGCGTAATTCGACCTTGACTCTCAAATAATCCCTGCTATCCTGTGTTGATGAACTCAATGGACATTCTCTTTTTTACCTCTGATGTTTCGAAACTTTTTTATAAGGTTTCGGATTGCTACAGTGCGCCCTCAATGACATCTTAAGATTATTCTTAATGAAAAAATTAAAGGCCCACTAGGGTCTTTTTTGTTTTTAGGCCTATAGTTTTATCACTTATCTTGTACTCATTTTTTTACTTCAGTTTGATTAATCGGGAGCTATATATCATGAAGTTAGCAGACGAAGAACGCGCGCGGGACCACTGAACAACGGGTGGTCGCATGGCTCCCGCGGCGCTTGTCCCACAAGACATTCCACGACCGCTCGCTATGTTGAAAGTACCATCATGACTACCACTCCACTTCGCTCAACACTGAGCAATGCTGTAAAAACTTCTACACATCAGTTCGCCCGTAACTTCGGCATCATCGCCCATATTGATGCAGGTAAAACCACGCTCTCAGAGCGCATTCTTCTCAAGACGGGTGAAATCCATCGCACGGGTGAAGTGCATGATGGCAATGCCACGATGGATCATATGGATCTGGAAAAAGAACGTGGCATTACGATCGGTGCTGCGGCAACGCAATGTGTCTGGAACGGCCATACTTTTACCCTGATCGATACGCCAGGTCATATCGACTTTGCGATTGAAGTTGAGCGCTCGTTGCGGGTGTTGGATGGTGCGATCACTGTGTTAAGCGGCGTCGCGGGTATCCAGCCACAAACAGAAACAGTCTGGCGCCAGGCAGAAAAACATGCTGTGCCGATGATCATCTTCGTCAATAAAATGGATCAGCTTGGGGCTGACTTTGATCGTGTGATGGAGCAAGTACGAACACGCTTGCATGCGCGTCCAGTAGCGCTGATGATCCCAGTCGGTACGGGAGATACTTTTTCTGCGGCGATTGATGTATTGCACCAACGCGTATTGACATGGGATGCCGCTGGCATGATGACTGCAAGTGATTTGCCGTCTGAGCTGGCTACGCAAGCAATAGATGCTTATGGCAATGTGGCTGCGATTGCGGCGGAAGCCAATGATGATCTGACAGAGGCATATCTGACAAATGACACGCTCACCCTTGCCGAGATTAAACAAGGCTTGCGCCAGATGACTTTGTCACGTCGCGCTGTTCCGGTGCTGGCAGGTTCTGCTTATAAAAATGCAGGGATAGAGCCATTGCTAGATGCAGTGATTAACTGGTTGCCGTCACCGGATGACGTTGCTGCACCGACTGCGATGTTAAATGATGTCGCCGTGCCAGTTGCGACAGGGGCGGCAGATCCACTTGCTGCGCTGATCTTTAAAGTGGTACATGACGAGCATGGTTCTTTGTCCTTTGTACGACTTTACGGCGGTACTTTGCATGAGGGCGATACGGTCTGGAATGCCAGTTTGCAGGCGCCAGTCAGGGTAGGGCGTTTGTATATTGTGCATGCCGATCGTCGCACTGGTGTTAGTCAGGCGGAGGCGGGCAGTATTATTGCTATCGCTGGTTTAAAAGATGTGCTGACAGGCCAGACTTTGTCGTCGAAAGTAGTGCCGCTGGTGTTAGAAACCATCTATGCCGGTGAACCTGTTGTGGCCCTTGCGATCGAGCCGGGTAATAGCAGCGATAGAGCAAAAATGATCACTGCGCTGGATCGCTTTCGTCGTGAAGATCCGTCTTTACGTCTGGAAGGCAATCCAGAAACCGGCGAGACCATTTTATGGGGCATGGGTGAGCTGCATCTGGATGTCGTACTTGAAAGAGTGCGGCGCGAGGCCGGTGTAGAAGTCAAAGTCGGTGCGCCACATGTAGCCTACAAAGAGACGATTGCAGGTCCGGCGGTCGAGGTTGAGGGCAAAGTGTCTAAGCAAACTGGCGGCAAAGGGCAATATGCACGTGTTGTGATGAGGGTGGCGCTGTTTGATGGTGAGTTTGCATTTGAGAATGCCATTAAGGGCGGCGTAGTTCCCAATGTATATTTCCCTGCGGTAGAAAAAGGCATACGGCAGGCACTGGCGCAAGGTCCGCTTGGGCATCGCGTCACGGGCATCAAAGTTACTTTGCTGGATGGTGATTATCATGCGGTAGATAGCAGCGAAATAGCGTTTATGGTGGCGGCGAAAGAAGCCGTTTTATCCGGGCTGAAACTCGCTAATCCAGTCCTGTTAGAACCCGTCATGACAGTCACCGTTGATGCACCAGCGGCCAATGCCGGTGATGTGATCGGTGATCTGCAACGTCGTAATGGCCGGGTGCTGGGTATAGAGGAACATGCAGGCCGGGTAGAAGTTGTGGCTGATGTCCCGCTCAAGAAATTGTTCGGGCATACGACCGATCTGCGATCCCTGTCGCAAGGCCGGGCTTTTGCCAGCGCTGTGTATGCCAGACATGCGGCAATTGCTCATCAAGCGCATGGTCAACCTCAAACCCATGATGAGCAAGACGCAGTTGTTGCATAGGAAGTGTTAAGGAAGGTAGAGGCGCTTGCTTTTACCTTCCTTTTTTATTGGAGGGTCGTAAAAAGTAGTACGCTGCAATATCGAATTACACTGAATTACATGCAATTTCAGGATATCGCCGCATAGCTTGGTAGAATGCCGCTCCGCATCATCATCTAGTGTTATTTGTTTTTGTAAAAATCATTCATGTCTCGTTCTGTCACTAAGTATTTTGTCCCCACGATTTTGGCTGTTGCCTGCGCTGTTTTTGTCTTGTCAGCATGTTCTTCTGCGGCATCAACTTCTACTCCAACTGCGTTGGCAAAAACCATAGGTGATGGCCCTTACCAGTTAAGCGTCACGTTTGAATCTACCGATGACGCTGTCTTTGCTTGTGCTGCTGAGCTGGTTGATAAAGAGCAGGTTGTCGCTACGATGACGTCCACTTTAACTACCAACGCGCCCGGCGTCATCAGAGCACTGGCGTTTACCCAGACCATCGATCATGCCAGTGAACACACCGATGCTTTTATCGAGGCTTTTAAACAATGCCAGGGTAATCTTGCGCTCGGCGGGAATAGTTTTAGCTGGTCATTAAGCCGCAGCTTATCGAAGTAGTGATTGCTTAAAATAAAACGTCAAAAACAGATGTCCAATCAGAATGCGGTCTCCAGCATGAAAATGCTTGGTAAGCCGCAGAATGTATAGACAAAGGATTTTGTTTTTTATCTATCAACTAATTGAATTTTTTTGTAAAAAATTGTCTCTTAGGCGTTGAATGCAGTTCAGAACAGCCTGCATGTGAAGCATACAAACGGCACTCAGAGTATGCTCTAAGCTCCGGCCACAAATAGATTTCGTGGCATTCATCCAGGAGCTTGCATGCTAGAAGCACCAATCCCGAGTAACGATGCAGATCGCTTGCAAGAGCTGCGGGATTTATGTGTATTGGATACGCCAAAAGAGTATCGTTTTGATCGGCTTACCTTGTTGGCGCAACGCCTGTTCAGGGTAGAAATAGCGATGATTAACCTGGTAGATCAAGACCGCGTGTGGATCAAATCTACCGTTGGGCTAGACGTACAAGAAGCGCCTCGCAACACTTCGTTCTGCGGCCATACTATTCTGAATGCTCAGCCGCTGGTTGTGCGTGATACTTTGACCGACCCTCGGTTTAGCGACAATCCTGCCGTTACCGGCGAACCCTATATTCGTTTTTATGCAGGCCAGCCTTTGCGTAGTCCGAACGGTTTTCGGATTGGCAGTCTATGTTTGGTGCATAGCCAGCCACGGGATTTCGACAGCGCCGATGAAGAGAGCTTACGCACTCTGGCACAGTTGGTCGAAGTAGAATTACAAGCCAATGTGTTAGTCAAAAAACTGGCGCTTGCCGAAGATAGCGCAGCCCGCCTCAACACCATCGCCCGTCAGTTTGAACAATTATCCTTGGTCGCACGCTACACCGATAATGGCGTGATTATTAACAATGCACGAGGCGAGGCTGAGTGGGTCAACACGACTTTTACCAAGATGTCGGGCTACAGCCTGCACGAAATGATGGGGCAAAAGCCTAACCGCATTTTGCATGGGCCTGGCACAGACCGCGCCACCGTGGATTACATCATGACTTGCCTGGCGCAAGCGGTCGAATGCAAGACGGAGATTTTGCATTACAACAAGCAAGGGAAGGCGTATTGGATCAGTCTGAATATGCAACCCGTGTTTGATCAGGCCAACCAGCTAAGTCACTTTATTGCGATCCAAACCGACATCACCGAGCGTCGGGAAAATGAACAAAAAATTCGTAGCAGCGAAGCCTTGCTGCAATCTGCGGCGCGTCTGGCAGGCGTCGGTGCCTGGGGCGTTAATCTGCTTACATCAGAAGTGACCTGGTCTGATCAGACGTGTTTGATTCATGACACAGAGCCGGGATTCCAGCCGACACTAGAACAAGCGATTAATTTCTATTTACCCCATGTTCGCCCCATCGTCCAAGAGGCAATCCAAAAAGCAATTGATAGCGGGAATGGTTTTGAAATTGAATTCCCGCTCACCACAGCAAAAAACCGTGCGATCTGGTGTCGCTCTGTCGGCGAAGTCGTGTATGAAAATCAGCAAGCGGTACGCATGATAGGGACTTTTCAGGATGTGACGGAGAGTCGCATGATGGATACGATTAAAACTGAATTCATTTCTATGGTGAGCCATGAATTACGCACACCGCTGACGTCGATACGCGGGTCTTTAAGTTTGCTGGAATCTGGCGTCATCGGCGCATTGCCAGAAAAGGCAGAACAGCTCATCAAAGTGGCACACCGCAATAGCAAACGCTTGCTGGCCTTGGTCAATGATATTCTGGATATGAACAAATTGTCGGCGGGCGCTTTGATCCTGAATCTGCAAAGGCACGACTTGATATTGCTCGCGCAGCAGTCGATAGAAGCCAATCAGGCCTATGCCGATGAGTTTCAGGTGAGCATTGATTTTAATAGCGACTTACCGGCGGCAATGGTCGATGCCGACGCCGGACGCTTGCTGCAAGTATTTGCCAATTTAATTTCTAATGCGATCAAATTCTCTTCGGCGCAGATGGCGATCAAGATCATGATTGATTTGCATGACGGTGCTTATCGGGTGCAAGTGATTGATCAAGGCTGCGGTATTCCTGAACTATTCAAACCAAAGATTTTTGGCCAGTTTGCGCAGGCCGATAGCAGCAGCACCCGCAACCAAGGCGGTACAGGTCTGGGCTTGCACATCAGCAAAACCTTGATAGAAAAAATGGGCGGCAGGATAGGTTTTGACAGTATCGAGGGCGAGGGCACGAGGTTTTGGTTTTGCTTGCCGATGTTGGCTTTGTGATGAATTGAAACTGGTGTTTAGTAAGTAGAAGCTCCTCCAAAATTAAAGGTCCAATGATAATGCGGCTTCTGGCATGAAAAGCTTCCAGAAGCCGCATTATCATTGGACGATCTAAATTTAATTTAATTGAATTTGATAAATTATTTTCAGAAAAACGATCAAATTTGTTCCAGTGCAATCAGCTCCTGCACTGTCTGGCGACGACGAATCTGCTTGATCTGGTCGCCATCGACCAATACTTCGGGTATCAGCGGGCGGCTATTGTAGTTGGATGACATGCTGGCACCATAAGCGCCAGTGTCATGGAATACCAGCAAATCGCCGATCTCACATGCAGGCAAATCTTGGGTAGTGACGACGCCGCCATCTTCTTGGGTGAATACATCGCCGGATTCACATAGTGGGCCAGCAACGACAGTGGCTTTTAAGTCCATCGTGCGTGGCGTGCCATCCGCAGCGTGGGCGCTGATACGGTGGTAGCTGCCATACATCGCGGGACGTGCCAGATCGTTAAAGCCTGCATCAACTAAGGCGAAGAAGTTATTGCCGACTTGTTTTTGCGCACGCAGTTCAGAGATCAGGATGCCTGATTGTGCGACCAAAAAACGCCCGGGCTCAATTTCCATGCTGATGCCGTGACCCAGATGCGCCTCAATTTGCTCGCGCGCTTTCGCCCAAATCTGGAAGTAATGATCGGTATCTACCACCGCTTCACCATCACGGTAAGGAATAGATAATCCACCGCCAATGGAGATGGCCGACATATCGCAAGCACAAGTTTTAACCTGAGCAATCATCGCATCGCAGACGCTTTGCAAATGATCGTAATCCACGCCAGAGCCAATATGCATATGCAAGCCAACCAGCGTTAGTTTATAGTGCGCGATCAGTGCCAGGCTCTCTGCCAGATGCTCATACCAGATACCGTGTTTGCTTTGTTCGCCACCGGTATTGGTTTTGCGGCTGTGGCCATGACCAAAGCCAGGGTTAATCCGCAACCAGACCGCATGACCGGGATGGGCTTGCCCTAACTGCTCCAGCATTTGAGGTGAGCCGCAATTGACCGGGATGTTCAGCTCTACCACACGCTTTAAGGCATGCTTGTCCAGTAAATCAGCGGTAAAAACGATGGGCGCATGCTTTGCTTGCGCATCTGGAACATAGCCAGCGGCCAGCGCCCGCTCTACTTCCCCTAGCGAGACTGCATCAACCATGACGCCTTCTTCCCGCATCAGGCTCAGCAGATGAATATTGCTTGAGGCTTTTTGCGCAAAACGGATGACATCAAACTGGCGCAAACGGGCGATTTGCTGGCGAATGATGTTAGCGTCATAAGCCCAGCAAGGAGTCTGGAATTGTTGCGCAATGCGGGCGATCTGCTGATGAGAAATCATAGTATTTTCTTTAAAAGATTAGGTAAATTTGATTTACACTGTAACAAGTAAGCACACTCTTTTAAAGAGCATTCCATCAGCAAAATAGGGCGATTGCAATGGATTGGCTTGAATATCATGGCAGACACCTATCAAACCTGTGGCAAGCGCTGACGATCATTAAGTAACCAGAAAATCGTGACCAAAAATTCGTGACTCAAAAATCGTGACCCAAAAAATCGATAACTTTGACCAAAAAATTCTACAGCTCTTGCAGCAAGATGCCCGCATGACGCACGCAGAAATTGGTCGTCAAATCCATCTGAGCCAACCGGCTGTGTCCGAACGCATCAAACGGCTGGAAAGCGCCCAGGTAATCCGTGGTTACCGCGCTGATATCAATCCCAAAGCACTTGGCTACCAGATCACGGCGATGATACGTTTATCGACTCAGCAAGGTCGCCCCTATGCACAATACGTTGCCGACTGCCCGGAGATTATTGATTGCTATACCGTAACGGGTGAGGACGGGGCTGTGATGCGGGTACTGGCAACCGATGTCGAACATCTGCAACGCATCATCAATGCGCTGAACGCATTTGGCTCGACCTCGACCGCGATTGTGCTGACTACCCATGTGTCGGGCAAGACGATTTCTGCGCCATTAGATTTGTAATGCCGCCAGAAAATCCCTTCTGGCGTTAATTTTTAACTGAGGTATAACTGAGATTTCACTGATCAAGGAAAGCAAAAAATGAATGCAATCAAATTCGTCGCTATCGCTTTAATCCTGGCTGGCGTGCTGGGTTTAATTTATGGCGGCTTTAGCTATACCAAAGACAGCACAGCGTTAAAAGTAGGGCCAATTGAATTATCTGTAAAAGAAAAAGAAACCGTCAATGTACCAGTCTGGGCTGGCATTGGTGCGATTGTTGTTGGTGGTTTACTTTTGGTTTTTGGTGCCAAGAAGTAGTCGCTTGCTGCGCTATTAAAAGAGTCTTAGAAGACTAGCGTACAGATTATTCCAGTGCGCTAGTTTTTTTTGCTTTATGGATCACTGTATTAATGCGGTTGATGATCCCATTATCCTGGCTCGCTAAAATGGCGAAATGGATGTGATCGGTACTCAGTGGCTTGCGCAATACGGCAAACTTCACACCCGCTGGCAAGGCGGATTCTAGTGACAGTTTTGGGATTAAGTTGTTGATGATGCTTTCGATTTTGGTCGGGTTATCGCTACGATGTCCTACCAAAATAACATCGGTCCGCTTGTTAATTAATTTTTGTAATCGTGACGTAATTGAGTAGGTGTCTTCATCTACAGTGAACGCACTGTTTTTTTGTGCATCAAATTCATCTCCATAACTAGAGCCACGGATTATTCCAATTTTTTTACCTTTTAAATCTTGTATAGATTGGTATGGAAAAACGCTGTTGCTTAAGGTGATCATCCATACATAGCTTGTATATACAGGGTTAGAGAAGTGTAATGTCCGCAGGCGCTCTTTGGTCTTGGATAATCCAAAGGCTAAGCCCTCGCCTTGATTGAGATTTTTGAGTAAGCGGTTCCATGGATAGTGCCGTATTTCAAAGTTAACATCGAGTTCTTTTTCGACGTACTCCATCGTTTTGCGAAAAGTATCATTGACGGGAATTTGTGGATTTTGATCAGGGCTTGCTTCCGCCAGCAGCAAGACGACGCTACTCTTTTCTGACCAGGCAAAGCTGGGTATCAGTAATGTGAACAAACTACTGATTAGTTTTCGTCTACGTTGTTGCAATGTTATTTCAGTCGAGCTTCTTGCAAAATACCCAAACCAGTAAAGTCGAGCATGGGTGTGGCCACTGTTGCGATTGGTTTTCTTGTTT
>NZ_JASJXN010000037.1:0-45664 GCF_035018705.1 Undibacterium sp. RTI2.2
TGCGTCGTCGTCGCGTCTAGCCAGTCAGTTCGCCAAAGGCACACTTGTCGCTGTTCCAATGGAAAATCTGGGTTGAAATCGGGACTAACTTATTTTGAGTCATGTATGTCCCCTGTATTTCTCCCAAGCGATAGCGATCGAATAGAAAATCTGGGTTAAAGCCAAAATAAAAAATGGCGCATTATTTTTGCATATGCGCCATTTTTTTGCCGTTTGTCGTATCTGTCTAAATCGCTTTCGCCAATTTCGCAGCAATACCGATGTAATTTGCTGGTGTCATTTCTAACAGCAAATCTTTGGCTTCTTGTGGAATTGCCAGACCGGCGACAAACGCTCGCAAAGCCTCTTTAGAAATCCCTTTGCCGCGTGTCAATTCCTTCAATTGCTCGTAAGGATTTTCTACGCCATAACGACGCATCACCGTTTGCACTGGCTCTGCCAAAACTTCCCATGTTGCATCCAGATCGCTGGCTAAACGCTCGTGATTGGTTTCTAGCTTGTTTAAGCCACGCAGGCAGCTATCGTAAGCGAGTAAGGTGTAACCAAGCGCCACGCCGATGTTGCGCAGGACGGTGGAATCCGTCAAGTCACGCTGCCAGCGCGAGACTGGGAGTTTTTCAGACAAATGTTTGAGTAGTGCATTCGCTAACCCCAAGTTACCCTCGGAATTTTCAAAATCAATCGGATTGACTTTGTGCGGCATGGTGGATGAGCCAATTTCGCCCGCCTTAGTTTTTTGCTTGAAATAGCCAACTGAAATGTAGCCCCAGATATCACGATTTAAATCCAGCAAAATCGTATTTGCACGTGCAAAGGCATCAAACATTTCTGCCATATAGTCATGCGGTTCGATCTGAATGGTGTAAGGGTTATAGACCAGACCTAGGCGTTGCTCAATTACGTTTTTTGAAAAACTTTCCCAGTCATGCTTGGGGTAGGCTGATAAATGTGCGTTGTAGTTGCCGACCGCGCCATTCATTTTGCCAAGGATTTCTACCTGGGCGATACGTTGCGCAGCGCGTTGCAAGCGAGCTACGACGTTTGCCATTTCCTTGCCTAATGTGGTCGGGCTGGCAGATTGGCCGTGGGTGCGGGATAACATCGGCACGTCGGCGTTGGTGAGTGCTAACTCTGTTAATCGTGTGATCAGATTTTGTAAGGCAGGTAGCATGACGCCGTCACGCGCACTCTTGAGCATCATGCCGTGCGAGGTGTTGTTGATATCCTCTGAGGTACAGGCAAAATGGATAAATTCTGCTGCCGCTTTTAATTCTTGTGTGATTGCCGTATCAATGGCCAGCGCGCGTACTGGCAGATGGCCGTAGCTATCTGGTAATGGTAATCCTACCGACTCTTTCAGCCAGTATTCCACTGCTTTAACGTCATGATTGGTAATTGCTTCAATCGCTTTGATGCGCGCTGCATCTTCTTCAGAGAATTCGCTGACGATTTTTTCCAATAAAGCATTAGCCGCGGTCGAAAATGGTTTGATTTCAGCGAAGCCTGCTTGCGACAAAGCTTGTAACCAGGACACCTCAACTTTGACGCGATGATGCATGAAACCCGATTCGGACAAAGTGGCGCGCAGCGCATTAACCTTGCTTGCATAACGGCCATCAAGCGGGGAAAGGGCAGAGAGTGTGGAAAGAGACATGATTTTGGGATTGAAGTAACGGATTAGGTGAAAAAGCGAAGAACAGGAGGTTGAATCGTCAAAAATAGATAATTGCATTGCGCAAAAAACAACAAAATGACGCGCTGGGCGATATAATCCAATTTTGTCATTCGGGTGCCGAAACAGCAGATTTCTTAAGGATTTTTGCTATTTTTTGCGCAGAATGCCCGATTTTACCACTAGCCCGCACTCATTACACTGGTCTTGCAGTCACTGTCTATCTGCATCCTTGAGGGTATAGACAGACGGCAATGCTATAATTTAGCCTAATAAATTCACAAAGTGCCTATGAAACTGATTGGTTCCCTCGGAAGTCCCTATGTAAGAAAAGTCCGCGTAGTGATGGCGGAAAAAAAGCTCGACTACACGTTGGTATTGGAAAATGTCTGGGCAGCAGACACCACAATCCAGCAATCTAATCCCCTGGGCAAAGTACCTTGCCTGTTGATGGAAGATGGCGGCGCTATGTTTGATTCGCGCGTCATTGTTGAATATCTCGATACCCTGACGCCTGTCGGCAAGCTGATTCCGGTCAACGGACGTGAGCGTGCTGAAGTCAAATGCTGGGAGGCTGTGGCGGATGGAATTGCCGATGCTGCGATTTTAATCCGTCTGGAAAAAACGCAGCGGCCAGAAGCCTTGCAAAGCGCCGATTGGATTGCACGCCAGATGAGCAAAGTGACAGAAGGCTTAAAATCAATGTCCACGGGCTTGGGCGATGCACCTTTTTGCCTGGGCACGCATTTGACCCTGGCAGATATCAGCGTTGCATGCACCTTGGGTTGGTTAAGTTTCCGCTTCCCAGAGATTGACTGGCGCGGTGATTATCCCAACTTAGCGAAATTATTTGATAAGTTGTTGGAGCGTCCGTCATTTAAAGAGTCACTGCCGCAGTGAGCTAGTTTCTAAGCTACGTTAAAAAAACACGTATAAAAAAGGAGGTAAAAGCGTTTAAGCTTCTACCTCCTTTTTTTATAGTTTAAAAATGTCTGCCGTCGACAAGTTTCTATAAGACATCCTAAAACTAAATTATTAAAACTAACTTATTCCGCGTCCAGCATTTGCGCTTGCAGATAGTTTTGCAGGCCAATTTTTTCGATCAACTCTTGTTGAGTCTCCAGCCAATCGATGTGTTCCTCGGTATCGTCGAGTATCATTTGGAATAAGTCGCGCGATACATAATCGCCAACTAATTCGCACGTTGCAATACCTTCTTTAACGGTCTTTTGTGCTGCAGTTTCTAGCTTCAGATCACATTGCAGCATCTCTGGCGTGTCCTCGCCTATCATCAGCTTGTGCAAGGCTTGTAAGTTTGGCAGGCCACCTAACATCAGGATACGGTCTATCAATTTATCGGCATGTTTCATTTCGCCAATCGATTCTTGATATTCCTTCTTGGCGATTTTTTCAAAACCCCAATGCTTGTACATACGCGCATGCAAAAAATATTGATTAATTGCGCTGAGTTCATTGGTTAGCTGCGCATTGAGCAGCTTAATAACCTTGGCGTCACCTTTCATTGGGACCTCGAAATAGTTTGTTTGCAGGAGTTTGCAGTATAAGCGTATGTACAACGTTTGTACGCTAGTTCTGATTTTTTAACCCAGATTTTTCATTGTGACAGTAATAAGTATAGCTTTGAACGATGCATGTCATTTACGTTGCTACGAAGTGATAGCGGTCTAATAGAAAATCTGAATTTTATTATACTCATAGTGAGTATATTTTAATTGTCCATATGTTATTTGGACGATAGGATGTTTTTATAAAAAATAACGGGGAGTATATTGATATGTAGGAGATTGCGCTGGCGTATATCGGCATGAATATCGGCATTAAACAGATTTGCTGTGATGCAAATCCGACGCGAGGCGAGGGCGCAAATTAACTGTTTAGTGAGAAGCTAATCACGGCCGTTGCCAGCATCATTAATGGTTTGCCGTCTTCTACATAGGGTTTAAACAAGGCGCGCGAGATAGCGACGCGTGCTGCTTCGTCAAGGCGATTGGAGCCTGAGGATTTTTGAATCTCCACTTTTTCTGCACGCCCTTTTTCGTTCACTAAAACACGTAAAACGACTTTGCCTTCTTCTCCCATTCTTCTGGACAGTGGCGGGTACTCGGCTTGCGGCGCTTGTATATATTCCACCCCGGTGACTACTTTAGGTAATGCAGGTGTCGTCGGAACGACTGGTGCGCTGGTCTCCACCGCGATTTGGGTATGTTCTTGTGTTGGAGGGATGTTGGTAGTCTGAACTGATGGTGCCGTACTCGTCGCTACCATCACCTCAGGCGTCGGCGCGAAAACAGCTTGGTAGGGCATGAGTTTAGGCATGCTGATTTTAGGTTTCGGTTGCTCCGGTGCTGGCTCATTCGTCGCCACTAGGCTTACCATCAGCTCTTTTGGCAGAATCTGCACCGCGTTATTGAGCAAACCTGCATTCAACGCATAGATTAATCCGAGGTGCGCCAGTACGATGCCAAGGATTGGCAACATACGATGTAGCGGTCGTTGACTTGGATTGGAATAGTCCATGGAAACCATTGTTGAGGTATTGCTAAACATTCATATCTCGTTTAATTGGGCATTACGCATTACCGTACAAATATTAAGCCGCCAGCGCCTGCGGCTGAAAGCGTATTGGATGAGGCTGTTGCGCTTTGTTGATCGAAGAAACTACCCCAGATGATTGGCATTCACGCAGAATACTACGCGCGCAACTGGCGCATTTGCCGCAGCAAGTGCCAACATCTAAATGCGTGCGCAGCTCAGACATCGTGGTTAAGCCCGCTGCCACTGCATTGCGCACTTTCTTTTCAGAGACGTTATTACAAACACAAACGATCATGAAAACCTCTGGTAATAAAATGGTAAAAATGAATCTACTAAGTTCAAAATGTTCTACTAACTCTCTACAAATAAGTCAGTAAAAAATTCTTTTATCCGCTACCTGCTACCTGCTACCTGCCACCAGACGCGTGAACAAATTGATTCGTCCTTGCGGTGGCAAACTTCTTTCAACTAAGCCCGCCCATTGTTCTGACAATTGCTGGCAAGTGGCTCTTAATACCGGTGCCAGATCAGGTAATTCTGCCAGCGCTTTTAAATGTCGTTCTATTACCGATGCCAACTTCAGGCACGCACCGCCATCTTTATTTTGTACTGAACTCACCGTGTAATGCGACATCAGGTGCAACACGGCAGAGACTAATAATTCTGGCTGGGCCGGTTTGCTGGCAATCTCAAAAAAATCTGGATTTATGCTGAACATCAAACGCTCCTCGTAAGGTTTGCTTGGCTTGCTTTGCATGTCGTCCGGCATCGCTGGCTTAAATCGAATTACTCTTGAAATGCTGAGTTAGCTATCTACTACTGCCTAATAACTAAATTACGCCGTCAAGATCAATTTGTTCAACTGGGTTACACGTAAGCGATAAATTCTGCCTTCATGATCAATTTCGACTTCACGCATCTGATGCATGAGTTCCTGACTTTTAAGACGGACGATTTGTTTTCCATCTTTACCGATGTTGCCACTGGCGGGGCTAGATGCAAGTCTGTTGTTTTCAGCTTGGTCAGCATAAGAGAATTCAGCCATTTTTCCTCCGCAAATATTAATGAGAACAATTCTTGTTTAGATTATTGTCCAGCCATTGAGAATTTGCAAGCTTTTTTAAAGAGATTGCCTATCTCAAGCATTGTATTTATTGAAGGCTTACACAAAATCGTCCCGGCAAAGGCGTAGCGATGACGACAGTACTTTGGTACGACTATTCGCTGTAATGCTTTAGGGGGCGTAAGTCCTATGTTGGTCAATAACTCAATATTTTGTCGTTCTATGCCTCATATTCCACATTTTGTCGGATGCTGCTTCGATCAATTTTGATGGCTTGTTACTATGTGTTCAACAACTAGCTAGTCTTATTCACATCCTTAGTTTCAACAATAATTTCATTCTCAGGAGCCATCATGCGCCGCCAGTTACTTAGTATTGCCGCACTTACTTTCAGCTTATGTGCTTACTCTCAGGCGACTTGGGCTGCATCGAGCGAGTCTTCTAGTAGCCCTTCAGTCAACATCACGATTAGTAAAGAATTGCTTTCTAAGCATGTCCATATCGAGCATAGAAAGAGCGATTTAAATTTTGCCTTGGTGCGCAACGCAGCTGGGGTTGATTCGATCTTTTATTGCGATTCTAGCGACGTTAGAAGAGTAGAAAAATTGAAGTCATCGAAGAAAATTGACTTCCTCTGGTTTAAACAAGCAGGCAAAACTTATCTGGTACAAGACCCCGCCATATTGACCGCCGCTAATAATGCGCTTAGAGACGTTTATCTATATAGCGGCCAGATGACGCAGTTAGGTCTGGAGATGGGCGCGCAAGGCGCAAGCATGGGTGCTTTGGGCATCAAAATGGCAGCTTCTGTGTTTATGACTGACTCGGGCAAAAAGATGGATGCCATTGGCAAGCAGATGGACGACATGGGTAAGCAAATGGATGCTTTTGGGAAAAAGATGGAGAACTTAAATACTCAGGAAGAAGCTGCCGCCAACGCTGCCGTACCTGGCATGCTCAGCATTTTTCAGGATGCACTGGCATCCGGCAAAGCGACTGCACTTTAAGGTCTTGTGATTACGGTTTAATGCGTTTAATGCGCTTAACGATTTTTGAGTAGCTTAGCGTTAGCAGGATGGTCTGGAGTTTTACATGTTGATAAATATACTCTCAATGAGTATATTTAAACGTCCAGAGAATCATTGGGCTATAAGGCATTTTATTGAAAATAGCAGGGGAGTATATTGATTTTTATGGTTTTACTGCTCGATTTTAACTACTATAAATAAAAAACTCGTTCTTGGCTGACCCCATGAACGAGTTTTTTATTTACATCCCTCAGCTTGTAGTCCTTGCCGTTCTATGAGGGATCGATTGATGCCCTGATCTTATTCCCCATCATTTCTCCCATATTCACCGCGCCGGCAGATTGCCAGCCAGAATTAAATTCAATCGCATTTTCCGGGAACAATAAGACCACAGTAGAGCCGAGCAAGAAGCGCCCCATCTCTTCGCCTTTTTTGAATTGAATATTTTTATCTGTATAAGTCCACTCACGCACTTGTTTGGTTCGCGGCGGATTCACCACACCATGCCAGACGGTAGACATGCTGCCTGTGATCGCTGCACCGACTAAGGTCAGGATAAACGTGCCATGAGCTGATTCAAATACGCAGACGACCCGCTCGTTCCGCGCAAACAGGCCAGGCACACCCGCTGCCATCACCGGATTAACAGAGAATAAATCACCCGGCACGTAAATCATGCGCGTTAGGCGACCGTCGCAAGGCATATGAATCCGGTGATAGTCGCGCGGGCTAAGATAAATCGTAGCGAAGCTCCCTTTGTTGAAAGCTGCCGCTAATTGACTATCGCCGCCGACTAGCGCAGTCGCAGAATAGCTATGACCTTTCGCTTGAAAGATTTGCCCCTGTGCAACCGGCCCAAACTGACTAATTGTGCCATCCACCGGACAAACCCAGGCAGCGTCGGCGATAGGGCGCACGCCATCGCGCAGCGGGCGAGTAAAGAATTCATTAAAGCTAGCGTAGCTGCTGATATCCGGATTAACAGCCTCGCTCATATTCACTTTGTACTTACCGACAAACCAGCGAATGATGCCTGTGGTGATGCGACCCGCTTTGGCATTGGCAACATGGCTACCAAACTCGGTAATCGCCTTTTTCGGCAGTAAATATTGTAATAAGACGGCGAGACGATCAGGCACGATAAATCAACCATAGCAAATAAGATGGGGGATTATAGCGGTGACTGCGTTGTAAGTGAGCATAAAGTGAGCACAACTTAATCTAAAGTCAGCTTCGCGTAAACCGTCATCCGTATGATTTTTGTTTTTAAGCACCTGGAAAATGATTCCTCTGATGCCAAGAGATTGTCACGCGCATGTCTTGTGGCGTGCCTAACATTACATACGTTTTAGCTAATTGATGTTTAGTTAAAATCTATTGGATATTTAAAATTCATAGTGATATGCTGCGGCGCACGATGACTAAATCATTTCGTTTAGACATTTTTTACACTACCAATCAGGAGAAAGTTATGAAAACTGTAGGTCAAAAACTCGACGCATTCAGCGTACCAGCAGCTAAGCCAGGTTTTAACCATCATGAAGAAAACGGCGTATCCGCTTTCGAAACGATTACTGAAGCTTCCTTCCCAGGTAAATGGAAAATCATCTACTTCTACCCAAAAGATTTCACATTTGTCTGCCCGACAGAAATCGTTGAATTCGGCAAACTGACAAATGACTTCGCTGATCGTGATGCGATTTTGCTGGGCGGTTCTACTGATAACGAATTCTGCAAATTGGCATGGCGTCGTGAGCACAAAGATCTGGACAAATTGAATCACTACTCTTTCGGTGATTCCACAGGTTCTTTGGTAGACATGCTGGGTGTACGTGATGTCAACGCTGGCGTTGCTTTGCGCGCTACTTTCATCGTTGATCCAGACAATGTCATTCAACACGTTTCTGTCAATAATCTGAACGTTGGCCGTAACCCGACAGAAATCCTGCGTATTCTGGATGGTCTGCAAACAGATGAGCTGTGCCCATGCAATCGCACAGTTGGCGGTTCTACACTGTAAATTGAACGAGGACATCTCTGCGTCCACGGTCATCAATAAAACCCGCTGCGGCGGGTTTTAAAATCATTGAATAATAGGAAAATACTATGGAATTTCTTAATTTAATTAAAAATGCCATTCCCGATTATGCGAAAGACATTCGTCTGAACATTGATGGCACAATCGCCCGCTCCAGTTTGGAAGGCAATGATGCAGTCGGTGTCGCTCTGGCCGCTGCATTTGCTGCAAAAAGCAAGTTCATCATCGATGCCATCAAAGGCAGTGGCGCGATTACGCCAGAAGAACTCAATGCAGCGCTGACTGCATCTGCCTTGATGGGCATGAACAACATCTGGTATCCCTATCTGGAGATGGCCGATGATGCAGATTTGAAGACGCAACCGGCGCAACTCCGTATGAACGCTTACGCCACCAATGGCGGCGTAGATAAGCGCCGTTTCGAAATGTACGCACTGGCAGCCTCAATCGTCGGCAAATGTCATTTCTGTGTGAAATCACATTTTGAATTGCTGAAAAAAGAAGGCATGTCCGCCGTACAGTTGCGTGATGTTGGCCGTATTGCCGCCGTCATTAATGCCGCTGCTTTGGTGATTGCCGCTGAGTAATTAGTTGGTTTTATAAATAAAAATGGCAGCCGATATGGCTGCCTTTTTATTTGGCACAGGAGTTCTACATACGTGTTATCCCAATTCATCTGGACAGTTGCCAAGCCTTGTTACAAGCAGAATCAAAAAATCCCCATGATTGGACGGAGCCGTCAGCTTTGTATAGGTAGAATCTGTCTCTGGGCATTTCTGCTAAACGCAGGAGAAATCTGCCTTACCATGTATGTTGATGTTTGAGTTTAATCACTCGATGCAGTTTGTTTTATTTTTTTGAAAAATAAGCTAATCCGGTAGGTGAGTCCAATAAGCAAGTCCGTGAAGTTAGTCCAATAAGTTAGTCCAATAAGTTAGTCCAACACAGTTCACCACTACCGCCAATGCCAAAGTCTTTTTGTTTTTCGATGCCACGATTATTTAGCCCTGATGCGATCTCCAAGTTAGTAGCAGCGTCACTCGCTTTTTTCTGTATTTCTGCAGCGGCGCAAAGTCCCTTGCCTACGGCGGTGGAGCTTGCTTTAAAAAAAGCAGGAATACCTTCGACTGCTCTGGGTATTGTCGTAATGCCTGCCAGCGGCGGCCCTGCGACAATGGCGCAATTTGCTGATACGCCTGTCAGTCCGGCCTCTACGATTAAATTGGTGACGACACTTGTCGCACTGGAAGAATTGGGGCCGACGTTTCGCTGGAAAACACAAATTCTCAGTGAGACGCCGATCAAACAAGGTGGATTGCCAGGCGATTTAAATGGCGGATTATTTGGAGATATTTATCTGCGTGGCGGAGGTGATCCCAACTTTACCTGGGATAAATTAGCATTCATGTTGCGTAGTTTGCGGTCGCAGGGTGTGCGCAATATCGTCGGTGATATTGTGCTGGATCGCCATTATTTTCAGCCAAGTCGTATGGATACCGATGCAGTGCAATTTGATGAAAAACCGGATACCTATTACAACGTGATACCGGATGCGTTGCTGGTGAACGGTAATTTGTCGACCTTCGATATTGAGTCCAGCACAGACAGCATCAAATTACAAAGCTCACCTCCGATGGCTCAAGTAGTGATTAAAAATCAGCTGCGTCTGGACAACAAACCATGCGCTAGTTGGGACAATACCTGGATGCCGCCTACGGTAGAAACCGATAGTAACTATACGACTAGCATCACGTTTTCTGGAAGTTTTCCACGTAATTGCAAAGCGACCAAATACACCAATCTGCTTGATCGCAATCGCTATATCGAACATCTGATCCGGCAATTGTGGCAAGAACTGGACGGCACCTGGATTGGCCACGCCAAAGAGGGTATAACGCCAGCTACTGCGAATGTGTTGGTCGAGCGGCAGTCAGAAACGCTCGCCGATACCATCAAGATCGTCAACAAACAATCAGATAATCTAATGGCACGTCTGCTATATCTGACTTTGGGAGTAGAGTTTTCTGATGCTAAAAATTATGCAACCAGTGCGCAGGCGGCAGATGCACATATACGCCGGTGGTTTGTAAGACAGGGTATTGGTACGGAGGGTCTAATTCTTGACAATGGTTCTGGCTTATCCCGCGCAGAAAAAATAAGTCCAAAACAGTTAGCTGGCTTATTGCAAGTAGCGGCACGCAGCAATTGGTTCCCGGAATTTGCGAGCAGTTTTCCCATCGTCGCAGTTGACGGCACCATGCGAAAACGTCTGAAAGACAGCGCATTAGACGGAAGGGCGCGTATTAAAACAGGTAGTTTAAAAGATGCGGTAGCGATCGCTGGCTATGTCAAAGACAGACAAGACAAACTGTGGATTATCGTTGCCATTATTAACGATAAAAAAGCCGACAGGGCGCGTCCCGTTCTGGATGAATTGATTTTGTCGATTGCGCTGTAAGTCCATGGTTACACGAGTGTAAAGTAATTTTGTCGCATCTCTATCCTGCGTGATCATTTGTTTTAATCGCCACTTCAAACGTTGCCACCAAGCGGCGCACGCCATCTGTCACATGACTGCATGATAGGGTTGCCCCGCTGATATTTTTAATATCCTCGTCTAATTTAATGGGGTCTGCGACGCTTTTTCCTACAAACTGGGCCCGCCAACGTTGATCACGAACGTGTTCGCCGTACAGTTCGCGATAGTCCATAATTTCGACACCGAGTAATTTCCCTTGAGTAGAAATGGCAACTGCATAGGTAATTGCATCATGCTTGCCGGTGACTTCATCAATCAGAATGTAGCCTTGTAAGCCTTGTGCAGAATGCGCCTCCCACAAACGTATTTGTGAATCCCGCACTCGCACATTGGCATTGTTTGCGATTGCTTTACGTTGCGCCTGTGTCAGTAAAAAACCTTTTTCTTTGTACTCAGTGGCGAGTGGAAATAACACATGCTGTACTTGCTCTTGAGTGTGATATTGCACCGCATATGCAGGTTGAGCAATCGAGGTTATTACTAGGGTTGGTAGCAGTATCCATTGCTTGGGCGACAGGACTGGCTTCACTATTGTGTTCATTGTTTAATCCGCGCGTCAGCGTTCTAAGATTCACAAACGCTGACGCTTAGATACGTTTTGAAAGTCCGTAAACTTTAAAAGTCAGTAAAAATTAGTAAAATTAAAAAGATAGCCCGGCCATAATGCGAACTATATGACGTTCGCTAGATTTATAAACGCGACCATCAACCAATTCGTCCTTGGCGGCGAGGGAATAAGCTGTTGCCCAAGGCATTTGTTGCATGTAGCCAGCCGTGACAAAGAATTTCTTTCCTGCGTAGTGAATGCTGGGGCCCGCAAACCAGGCAGAATAATCACGTTTACTTTTGCTGAATGTATAGTCACCTTCCCATACTCTTTCATTCCGGATCTCTAGTCCCGCGCGCCAGCCAGGTGCAAATCGATACGACGCTCCTCCACTGATTTCGAGCTTAGTTTCTTTATCTACGTTGACCCCAGACCATTTTTCGCGCTCTAATTCGACGGCCACGTTGGCGGCAAGAATTAGATCGTCTTCCAACAGATTTTTTTGTAGCAGTAGTTTTAATTCCAGCTCTTCCGTCTTCTCGCCTAATGTTGCTTCTACATAGCCGGCCAATCCAATTCGGTCTTTGTAAGGACTTAAAAATTGATAGATGGACTCTACAGACATACTTTCAAAATCAGATTTTTTGTATAAGGAGGAGGGCAGCGGCAATATCTCGGCAAAAGGTACATAGGGGCCAGCAGTTACGGGTCCACCACCGGAGACCTCGTCGCCATCGCCTACTGTCGTATAGTTATTGCGTGAAGCTGTCGAGTTGTTATTTTGTGCTTTGACTGAGTAAGCATTGGCGTATAACGACACAGTCCAGCGGTCAGTCACGCCGTATTCAAATTCAGTACGAGTCTGGGAGAGTTGGTAAGTACCTTGGGAGCGTTTAGTGCGGAATGTGACCCATTGTTCTACTTCTTTTGCACCCTCTGGCAAAGTTTCGGCCAAATAAGTATTAGTGAAGATTGCTTCGCCAGCGTGAACGGCTGGAGTGACTAAAAAACTGCCTGCGAGGAATGCCATCAGTGTGAATGACGAGGATCGCAAATTATGTTGGAGATTTTTCATATGGGAATTTAAAAGGAGTGTGGGATCAGCCAGCAAAGCGCAAGGAGCCGAATAGGCCGTCGGTTTCATCCGCGGGGCCCGCAGAGAAATACAGTGCATTACTGTCCCCCAAGCTTTGCCCGTTACCGAACAAGATATTCCACAAGCCTTGTATTTTGATGACATTGCCCTTGGTATCTCGCATGTATTCAGTGGCGCGCTTAGTCGTCGTATTAAAGCCAACCAATGTCCCGTCGGAAAAATTACCGACGATGAGTTGATTGGAGAACGGACCAAAATTTGCTGGTGCTGCAACCACCGCCCAAGGGCCGTTCAGCACGCCGCGGTCATCCCAGACTGCAATTTGTTGCCCTGTGACGCTGTACTCCACCAGCCGTCCACGTCCGCGTCCCGAGCTCTCTACAGCAGGCAATAACGCACCTTTATTATCGGGATCTTCTTGGGTGTTGACATACGCGATGAATACCGAGGTCTTGCCTGCATATGTCACCGTTTGAATATTAAACGGCACCAGATCGCCGACCTTAAAACCACTTGTTGCAATAAACGGATTGGCAAAACGACCGCCCAATGCTTCTTCCTGGAAGCTGGTGTTGAAAATACGGATTGTCGGGGTGGGATTGGCACCAAAATCGACGACGAACAATTGATCTTCTGCTGGATTGATCGCCAAACCAAAAAAAGAACTGCCTTGATCGCCATAGTCAACCATAGACAGTGCATCACCTGAGCGATCAAAGCTGCCATCCGCTAATTTGCGCTCTGTCCAGGCAGATAAGACACCGTTGTCGGACACAAAAATGAATTTGGCCGGGCCTGTAATTGCGCCATTGGGATGATCTTGGGTAATCACAAAATTGTTGCCACCATTGAAGACGACGCCATTACCTGCGCCACCATTTTCGCCTGATGCGGGCAGGGCAACTTTTTTTAAGCTATCCGTCATTAGGGGTTTGCCGCCTACATCACCTAGATATTCGAAGGAGTTACCCATGCCAGTAACCCAGAAATGGCCACCCGCACCCGCCGGGCGAATAGCCAGACCCCAGGCGTCAACCAGCTCTGGCTCGACAATTTGCGGCGCGTATTTAGCCGAGTTGGCAACCAGATTAGTTTGCTTATAGGAGTTTGCGACCGATACGGTTTCGCCGCTGCCGCCACCACCACAACCACTTAACCAGAGTGAAGAACTCACGATTGCACTGGTTTTTAAGAATGCCCTACGTTGCATGTTATTCCCTTGTCGTTTTGTAATATTAATATCATTATTAAATAATAATCGTTCTCATTATCGTTTGCAATTAATATTTGATCTACGTACAATGCGGAACATATTTTTTTACTTTTGTGGGAATTTCTTATGTTTGATAAAGCTCGTAAAGTTCGCTATTTGTCTTCTTTTGCACATCAAAACTTATTTAGCTTGAAACCACTATCACTTGCTCTATCGACGGCGATAGCGCTGATTTACCCGGCGATCGCCTTTTCCGGTGAGATAGCAGATGCTGGTAATCCGGCAACTGAATTACCAGAAGTGGTAGTGAAAGGTGTCTCAGGCAACGAGCAAAGTACAGAGAAAACCGGTGCGTATACAGCGCGTAAAAGTAATTCGGCGACCAGACTTGATTTATCTTTGCGCGAAACTCCGCAATCCGTCTCCGTTGTCACACGCGCTAAAATGGATGACTTTAAGCAAGTCAATATCAACGATGTGCTTGGCAACACGACTGGTGTGTCAGTAGAAAAAGTAGAAACCGATCGCACTTATTACATGGCGCGTGGTTTTGATATCACCAATTTTCAATACGACGGCATAGGCGTGCCATTCACTTCCGGCAATGTGACGGGGGATATCGATACTGCGATCTATGATCGTATCGATATAGTGCGTGGCGCAAATGGTTTGATGTCGGCAACCGGTAATCCATCTGCGACGGTCAACTTTATTCGTAAGCATCCGACATACCAGTTCCAGGCATCGACGGGTTTAACGCTGGGATCGTGGAATACACGCCGTGTAGATGCAGATATTTCCGGTGCGTTGAATGCCGCTGGTACAGTGGCTGGCCGCTTTGTTGTGGCAAAGCAGGCAGGTGATTCTTACCTGGATCGTTACTCGCCGGAGAAGACCGTTTTTTACGGCATTGTTGAGGCAAATCTGGGCGATGCGACGGTATTAAGTATCGGGCATTCTCATCAAAAGAGTGATGCAAAAGGCGGCATGTGGGGTGCACTACCTCTGTATTACACCGATGGCAGCCCAACGAATTACCGGATTTCTACCAGCACCGCGGCAGACTGGTCGCGTTGGGTGACACAGGACGACCGCAGCTTTGTGGAGCTCAGTCATCAGTTGAATAATGACTGGCAAATTAAGGCGGCATTCAGCCGTAATAAATCCACCGCAGATTCTAAGCTGTTTTACGTTTATGGCACGCCGGATCGCAGCACTGGATTGGGTTTATATAGCTACCCATCTTTGTATAACTCGGACAATACGCAGACATTATTTGATGTGGCAGCGTCGGGCAAATTCAATTTTGCCGGACGTCAGCATGACCTTAGTTTTGGTGTCAACTGGTCTAAATCGAAGATGGATGATATATCGCATTATGGGGTAGGGATTGGAACGGCCTTACCTGATATCAGCAACTGGACTGGCAATTATCCTGAACCTGCTTTTAATGCCTCGATTGAGGGCAGTGCTTATGAAGATAAGCAGCAAACGGTATTCCTTGCGTCGCGCATCAATCTGGCGGATCAATTTAAGCTCATAGCCGGTGTCAATGTCACCAAAGCCGACAGCACGGGATTTGCTTATGGCGTCAGCAGTCAAAAATCTGCCCGTAACACGACGCCTTATTTGGGCTTGGTGTACGACATAGCGCCTAACGCATCAATCTATGCCAGCCATACAGAAATTTTTAATCCGCAAAGCGAAATTGATATCAATGGTAAGACCCTCGATCCAGTCAAGGGCAAGAGTGATGAGCTTGGATTTAAAACCGAATTGTTTGATCGCAAACTCAATCTATCTGCCGCGCTCTTCAAGACGCAGCAAAACAATGCAGCGGAGCAGGCGGGCTATGTCGGTGCTAAAGCCTATTACAAAGGGATTGATGCCGAGTCACAAGGGCTGGAGCTGGATGCTTCTGGTGAGATTGCCAAGGGATGGCAAGTCAGTGCAGGCTATACGCAGTTGACGCTCAAAGGTAGCGATGGGCAGGATGTCAAAACCTATGTGCCGAGAAAATTATTCCGTGTATCAAGCACCTACCAACTACCTTTCTTGACGCAGGCAAAAGTGGGTGCCAGCATGAATTGGCAAGCAGATACTTTCCGCGATGAAGGTGCCGGCATTGTGATTCGTCAGGCTAGCTATGCCGTCGTCAATCTGATGGCACGTTACGACGTGAACCCTAAGCTGAGTATTTCTGCCAACTTGAACAATATCGGCAATCAACAATATCTGACCAGTTTGTATTGGAGTCAGGGCTATTACGCAGCGCCGCGCAATGGCAGTGTGGCGATTAACTGGAAATATTGAGTCGTATTCTTCATATTGATTCATACATAAGCCATGTTCATGCGCCCTTTGTTTGTACTATTGCACCGCTGGTTTGGACTGGCGGTGGCAATTTTTTTATTTATTTCTGGCCTGACGGGTGCTTTTATCTCATGGGATCATGAGCTGGATGCCTTGCTCAATCCGCGGTTATTTCACGCCCGTAGCGCGGAGAAAAACGACGGTACGAAGATGTTGTCGGGATTGGAGCTGGCAAATAGGGTAGAGGCCAGCGATCCTGCAATCTGGGTGACCTATGTACTAAATGAGGCAGAGCCAGGACATACCGTACAGATGTCGGTAGAGGGCAAAATTAATCCTGTCACTGGCAAGCCGTATGAACTCGGTTTTAATCAGATTGCGGTTGATCCGGTCAGTGGCGAAATACAAGGCAAGCGTCAATGGGGAGAGATTTCGCTGAGCCGGGAAAACCTCCTGCCATTTTTATACAAACTGCACTACACCATGCATATTCCCAATGTCGGAGGCATAGAGTTAGGTATCTGGCTGATGGGCATCATAGGCATGGTGTGGGTGCTGGATTGTTTTATTGCGCTGTACTTGTCTTTTCCAAACTGGCGCAGCTGGCGCAAATCACTGGCGTTTCGCTGGCGGCAAGGCGGACACAAACTGAATTTTGATTTACACCGTTCTGGCGGCGTCTGGGTCTGGTTGCTGTTACTGGTGCTCGCGATTACCTCGGTATCGATGAATCTCAACAGCCAGGTGGTTCGCCCGCTTGTACAATTGTTTTCACCCCTGAGTGCAGATGTTTTTGCGACGCGTGTACCACAAGCGCCAGATCGCCCCGTGTTGCCTTTGCTCAGCCGCGAACAAGTCATGCAACTAGCCCAAACCGAGGCGCAACAGCGAGGCTGGACTTTGCCAGCGGGTGGTGTATTTTATTCGCCCGCTTTTGGCGTTTATGGGGTTGGATTTTTTGAAGCCGGAAACGATCATGGCGATGGCGGCCTGGGTAATGCATGGCTGTATTTTGATGGCAGCGATGGTCATTCAGCCGGAGCGAAAATCCCCGGTAGCGGCAGTGCAGGAGACATCTTCCTGCAAGCGCAATTCCCATTACATTCCGGTCGCATCTTGGGCCTGAGTGGACGCATCTTTATCTCAATCATGGGGCTGGTCGTAGCGATGCTTAGCGTCACCGGCGTATTGATCTGGATTAAAAAGCGACGAGCCAGAAACATCCGGTAGTCATATCCTTCAGTTGATGCAAGAACCCAATATATTTACTTAAACTAAGCCAGGTGTTTAGTCGCATCTTTGGCTGGCTCGTCCGCACTAATACTAGGCTTGCGTACTGATGCTTGTGGTTCTTGATACATCCACGGCAGCATAAATTTAGTCATCTCCGATGCGGCATGCACGGGGGATTTAGATTGGTGTGCAACGGCGCTGCAAATTGCTTCGATCAGACAGAGGGCGGCACCTTCGGAGTTGGGTGATAGTTGTCGGGTAGTTTGCGCAAACAATGTCAGATTAGCGATAGATGCCAGTGGCGAGCGCGGTGCATCGGTTAATCCTAAAATCGGAACACCTTTTTCGCGCACTTGTTGTAGCAGCGTAATGACGTCTTCTGCATAGCGTGGGAAGGTGATGCCGATCACCAGATCGCGCTCAGTATATTTAAATAGTTGTCGTGCCACATGGGATGGGCCGCCCGAGCCAATCGTGCATTGGATCGTTTTGCAAAATGGCTCCAGTCCATGTGCCATCAATCCGCCGAGGAAGGCGCTGGCGCCGTAACCGACGATGTAAATACGCTCGGCATTGGTAATCATTTTGACTGCCTGATTACACATTTCAGGCACCAAGGCGCGGCGCGTGTTTTCCAGATTACTGATGTCTTCATTTAGCGATCTGGCGATGACTTCGGTGCTGGTGGCTGCGCGCTGCACTTCGTTACGCAGATTATCAATCGGTGCCAGCATGGCTTCAAAACCGTATACCAGTTCCGAGCGAAATTGCGGGTAACCATCAAACCCTAAAGCACGTGCAAAACGGTTGGCTGTTGCTACCGAAATCCCAACCGCGTTGGCCAGTTCATCAATCGACATCGTCGCCGAGCGAAACACATTGGACAATACATAATCAGCAGTTTTTCTATGCGATTTAGATAAATGCATATACACCTTGCCGATGCGGGTATTAACAGTACCACCTAGTGCTTGAGTGTCAGGACGGTTCATGGTCGGCGGTTATATTTTTAGGGAGTGGAAGATCAATGTAATTTCGTCGATTTAAATTGGAAAGAGATAGATTCGGTCAAATTTGAGTTTCTCTGGTTGAGAGATCAAACAAAGCCCAAGTTTTGGTCTTAATCAAATTTAAAGCAAATAAAATTTAGCCACTAACGATTCTAACTAAAGTTAGCAGAATTTTATTCTTAAATTTTGAATATATGAAAAATAATATTAATTATTTGCTTGATCAGCGAGCTTTGTTTTCGTCGCATTAATCGGACATCCTAAATATACTGTCATGTGTATATTTTGGATGTCCATAGAGTATAAGGAGGGTAAGCCATATTTACTATAAAAACAGGGGGAGTATATTTATTTAATAGGATGAAAAGACTCCGCCTGCGCCAGTGGCCAGTAGGTGGCAAAGACTTCTGGGCGCTCGCTCAGACGGGATTCATCCAGCAGATCGCCTGGGTTTAAGTAAGGCAGTAGCGCTGATACCAGTTTGACCTGATCGGACGACACCCTGCGTACCAAATGATACGGACGTAATTCGGAGGGATGATTTAATCCCGTTGCCGCGATCAGTTCTGCCAAGGCTTTTAGAGTATTTTGATGGAAATGCATTACACGTTCTGCCTTGTCCGGCACAAACAAGGCACGTTGGCGCAGTGGATCTTGGGTTGCCACACCCGTAGGACAGCGGTCGGTATGACAGCTTTGTGATTGAATGCAACCTAGCGCAAACATAAAGCCGCGGGCAGAATTGCACCAGTCAGCACCCAGCGCCAAAGTCCGCGCAATATCAAATGCGGTGATGATTTTGCCGGAGGCACCGATTTTAATTTTTTCGCGCAAGTTGGTGCCGACTAGCGTGTTGTGTACCAACAGCAGCGCCTCTTGCAAAGGTACGCCGACATGATCGGTGAACTCAATTGGCGCTGCGCCTGTCCCGCCTTCGCCGCCATCCACCACAATAAAATCGGGCGTGATGCCAGTCGCCAGCATTGCCTTCACAATCCCAAAAAATTCCCAAGGATGGCCGACAGCAAATTTAAAACCAGTCGGTTTTCCGCCAGATAAATTGCGTAACTTATCGATGAAATACAGCATCTCGGTTGGTGTAGAAAAAGCGGAATGCGAGGCTGGCGATACGCAATCCGTTCCGGCGGGCACACCGCGTGCCTCGGCAATTTCTATCGTTACTTTAGCACCGGGGAGCAAGCCGCCATGTCCGGGCTTGGCACCTTGCGATAATTTCAGCTCGATCATTTTGACTTGCACCAGCGTGGCACTGGCGACAAAGCGTTCTTCCGAAAAACTGCCATGCTCGTTGCGACAACCAAAATAACCCGAGCCAATTTCCCACACTAAATCGCCGCCGGGATCATTGTTGTCTGCGGGGCGATGATAGCGGCTGATACTGCCTTCGCCTGTGTCATGCATAAATCCACCTTTTTGCGCACCTTGATTTAAAGCGCGGATTGCATTGGCAGACAAGGCACCAAAACTCATAGCCGAGATATTAAAGACGCTAGCCGAATACGGCTGCAAGCGATCGGCACCGATGGTGATACGGAAATCGTAAGAGCCGACTTTGCTCGGTGCGATGGAGTGATTGATCCATTCATAACCAGCCTGATACAGATCGAGCTGCGTACCAAAAGGGCGCTTATCTAAATCTTGTTTTGCCCTTTGATAAACGATAGAGCGCTGGTTGCGTGAGAACGGATTGGCAGCGCTATCTTCCTCCAAAAAATACTGACGTATTTCCGGACGGATCGCCTCGAAGATAAAACGGAAGTGCGCAATGATCGGATAGTTGCGCAAGATCGAGCGTTTGGTTTGCACCAGATCGGCAATCCCAACCGCGGTCAGTGCGCCGGACAATACCAGCAACCACCAACCCGTATGGAACAAATCGATCATTAAGATCGACAACAAAAATATAACGCTGACAGTAATCAGGGTGAGGTAACGCGCAAGGTGCATCTTCGTCTCCAAAATGAACTCGGTGGTATCGCATCGGAGTGTACAACGGAGCAAGAAAATGGGTTGGACTGCTTCGCAAGAGGGATGCAATAGTATCTGCAGAGCGCTTGTGCTTTGCCAATATTAATTCATATTATTCGTTTTTTTAACGCAATTGAATTGCATTATTTTTGTCCTAATTTGAGGCTTAATTGAAACAATTTGTAAAATTTTCCGATGTCGTTTTGGTTGACTCCTTGGACGACGCACATTTAGTTTTACACTTAATCTGGATTCTAGTAGTTTATTCAGAGACGGTAGCAGGACGAATTCACTTCGGTTTTAATAACTAAGCCATCTAATAACTAAGCCATCATTAAAGGAAAAATAAAATGACGATCGCGCAACGCTTATATTTGTTAATTTTTTCTGCTTTTGTGGGACTCGCTACGCTGACAGTTTTTGGCTTTGCCCAGATGGACAAAGTGTTTGACGCCGCCAATTACGGAAATGTTAAAACTGTCGCTAGTATTATTGGGTTAAATGACATAGCTAAAACTGCACTTTTGATGCGTGTACAAGTCTGGCAGTACCTTCAGCAGACGGATGTAGAAAAGAGAAATGCATTAGAAAAAAAATCAAAGATGAAGATATCGAAATCAATCAATCTTTTGATAAATACGAGAAGGAATCCGTTTCCAATGAAAAAGATAAGGCTTTGCTGGATGCAGACCGTCAAGCATTTAAAGCATATGGTAGTTTGCGCGATAACTTAATTTCCATGGCTCAGAGCGGCAAAGGGGAAGAAGCGCAAGTAGAGTTACTCGGTAACGCGGACGTGGCTAATAAGGTAACCAGTAATCTTAACGAGCATGCAAAATTTAACGAATCTCTTGGAAACGAGAGAGCAAATAGTGCTGTCGTCGCTCGCAAAAATGCTTTTAATTTTTCTCTCGTGATTTCTCTTTTGGCAATTATTGTGGTGACAGGTCTGGGCGTGTGGGTCACTAAAGTGATCGTGAACGCGATCCACGAGGCGATCAATATTTCAGAAGCAGTTGCAGCAGGAGATTTAACAACCGACATCAAAATCACTTCCAATGACGAGATGGGCAAACTGCTGCAAGCGCTGAAAAATATGAGCGATAGTTTAAAAAATATCGTCGGCGAGGTACGCACCGGAACAGACCAGATCACCGCCGCCTCGACTGAAATCGCCACTGGCAACCTGGATCTATCCTCCCGCACAGAAGAGCAAGCCAGCTCACTGGAAGAAACCGCCTCCTCCATGGAAGAGCTCACCAGCACTGTCAAACAAAATGCGGACAATGCCCGCCAGGCCAACCAGCTCGCCGTATCGGCTTCTGAAGTGGCGACCAAAGGCGGTAATGTCGTCTCCCAAGTGATTCAGACCATGAGCGAGATTAACGACTCCTCCAAAAAAATTGTCGACATCATCGGTGTGATAGACAGCATTGCTTTCCAAACTAACATCCTCGCACTCAATGCTGCAGTAGAAGCCGCCAGAGCCGGTGAACAAGGGCGCGGCTTTGCCGTCGTCGCCTCAGAGGTACGCAATCTCGCACAGCGCAGCGCCTCCGCCGCCAAAGAGATCAAGACACTGATTGATACCTCTGTCGAGAAAGTCGATACCGGTACCAAACTGGTTGATCAGGCTGGCCTGACGATTCAAGAAATCGTACAAAGCGTCAAACGGGTTAGCGACGTGGTGAGCGAAATCAGCGCCGCGACCCAAGAACAAACTGCCGGAATCGATCAAATTAATATCGCTATTACACAGATAGACGAAACCACCCAACAAAACGCCGCGCTGGTCGAACAAGCTGCTGCTGCTGCCGCCTCGATGCAAGAGCAAGCGACTAACCTGACCCAAGTCGTCAGCGTCTTTAAGATCAATAGTGTCAATAGTGCAAAAAACATAGTTGGCAGCTACAGCGCAGGCACTACAACAAAAGCAGCCGTAGTCAAACCGGTAGTACATCCTGCCAAAGCACAGAAGCCCAAAGTAGCAACTTTTATTAACCGCCCTGTGTTGGGTATCACAAAAATCAATGGGCAGAAAACGACGTCTGATGCCAAGGTCGATGAGTGGGAAGAGTTTTAATTCGTCTTTTGTGACAGATTTTTAAATTTTTCCCAGTTCGATGTTTATGCAGGACTTACGCAAAACCGACCCAAAGCGTTACGGCACCGAGTCACCGTAAGTTATCTCGGTAACTTAGATGCTAAATAGGGTAATCGTCAATGCGTGTTGCTGGGATAATTTTACGTCAGTCCTATATGTTTATTGTAATTGGATCTTGAAACCATTTATCTCCCCATCTAGATCGGAATATAAGAATGCGACCTACTCATCTCCCCATCTGTCTGCTCGCTCTGCTCAGTTGTTGCGTCTATGCTTACGCTGATGATGGTGAGGTTACGCCGTACCGTCCCTCGGTATCGAGTCCAGCACAATTACCGTTTCCAGGACAATTAGAACTGGAATTGGGTCTGCTTAGCACCAGGCAAGATGGGACCAGACGAGATAGTTTGCCTTACCAATTAAAGCTGGCGTTTAATCCGCAATGGGGGGTGTTGATCGGCGGTGAGGCCATAGTTTCATCATCGGATGATCAGGGCAACCGTGAGCGCAGCTTGGGTGATACCACGCTGGTATTAAAGCGTGCCTTCTTGATGAATGACGATACCGCATTTGGACTGGAGTTTGGCGTCAAAGTCCCCACCGCTAAAAATACGATCGGTAGTGGCAAAACAGATTACAGCGTGAATGGGATTTACAGTAAAGACATCGGCAAACTGCATATAGATGCCAACCTTAATTTTACGCGTTTGGGCTTGGTCGATCCCGGTACTGCCAGAACGCAAACAGGTATTTCAACATCCGCATCACTAGCCGTCACTGAAAAATGGGGTATCACGGCAGAACTCAGCGGCACACGCAGACGCGGCACCGACGACACTGCCCAAGCTTTGGCTGCATTAACCTACAGCCCGAGTAATAAACTGACGATTGATTTTGGTTTTGCCAAAGGCTTGAATAAGGCATCACCAGATTTGTCTTTATTCACCGGATTGGTTATGCCGCTGGCAAAATTGTGGTGATTTTGTGTAAGTCTTACCAAATCTCTTACTTGGTTTTAAATAAAGATAATGTCATGGAGATTACTCTTTAGTAAGCCTAGCATCAGTAATTCCCAATGCCGCTAAATCGATTTAGCTAATAGTTCACTACTAAAGGAAAAAATAAAATGACGATTGCGCAACGTTTATATCTATTGATTTTTTCTGCGTTCTTAGGTTTGGCGGGACTGGCTGGTTTTGGCATATACCAGATGAATAAAGTCTATACCGCAACCAATTATGCCAATGTCGATACCATACCGAGTATCAGTAGCATAGGTATTGCCAGCGGTGACATAGCGCAGCTGCGCTTGCTGTTGTGGCAATACCTGGCGCTGAGTGACGCCTCCCAGCGGGACGCAGTAGAAAAAGAAATGAAAGTGACTTATGCCAAAGTGATGGAGACGTTTGCTGCATACGAGAAAGAATACATCTCTAGTAAAGAAGAAAAAGCCATGTTAGATGCAGATCGTGTTGCGTTTAAAGACTACAACGCCTTGCGTGAAAAAGTGCTAGAGATGGCAAAAATAGGAAAAAGTGATGAGGGAAGAGATCTATTAGTGTTGAACCTCGGTACAATTTCAAAGAAACTCAATGAGAGTTTAAGTGCGCACACTAAATTTAATATGGATTTGGGTAAAACCGTAGCGGAAGAAGGTGCTGCAACGTTAAAAACTGCCAACATGGTATCTACTGCCATCTCATTATTTGCAATTATTGGGATTGCCGTCATGGGTTTGCTGATTACAAAAAGAATTATTAGTTCCCTCAGCGAGGCGATCAAAATTTCAGAAACTGTCGCCGCCGGTGATCTTACGACCGACATCAAAGTGACCTCTAAGGACGAAGCCGGGCAACTGCTACAGGCGCTTAAAGATATGAGCGACAGTTTAAAAAATATCGTCGGCGAGGTACGCACCGGCACTGACATGATTACCGCTGCCTCGACCGAAATTGCGACTGGCAACCTCGATCTGTCCTCCCGCACAGAACAGCAAGCCGGCTCATTAGAAGAAACTGCCTCCTCAATGGAGGAGTTGACCAGCACCGTCAAACAAAATGCCGACAACGCACGTCAGGCAAACCAGCTCGCCGTATCCGCCTCCGAGGTGGCGATCAAAGGTGGCAATGTGGTGTCGCAAGTCATCCACACCATGAGCGACATTAACGACTCTTCTAAAAAAATCGTCGACATCATCGGCGTGATAGACAGCATCGCTTTCCAAACCAATATTCTGGCACTCAACGCAGCGGTAGAAGCTGCCAGAGCAGGCGAGCAAGGTCGTGGATTTGCGGTAGTAGCGTCAGAAGTACGCAATCTCGCACAGCGCAGCGCCTCTGCCGCCAAAGAGATTAAATCTCTGATTGACAACTCTGTAGAAAAAGTCGAGGCAGGCTCTAAACTGGTGGATCAAGCCGGTAAAACTATTCAAGAAATCGTAGAGAGCGTCAAGCGTGTGAGCGACGTCGTGAGCGAAATCAGCGCCGCCACCCAAGAGCAAACCGCTGGCATTGATCAGATCAATATTGCCATTACCGAGATTGATGAGACCACACAACAAAACGCCGCATTAGTAGAGCAAGCCGCCGCAGCCGCGGCGTCTATGCAAGATCAGGCGCAGAATCTTTTACAAGTCGTGAGCGTCTTCAAGATCAACACCATCGGCGGTCAAAACACAGGAAGCTACGGCAAATCAGTGGCATCTAAACCGGTCGTATCTGCCGCAGCAGCGCAGACATCGAAACCTGTGACCGTATACAAACGTCCGGCGCTAGCAGCAAAAAAGGTCACAGAGCAGAACACTACATCTGCTAAGAGAGCGGATGAATGGGAAGAGTTTTAATGTAATTCGAAGCAGAAAGAATGTGTGAATCAAAGCGCTGTTGAGTGCAGTGTTTGGATTTGCACAAGCCAGTTTTGGTTTTGATCTGGTCAGAGACAATACTGCCTGCCATATTCAAGTTCAATGGAGCGAGATCTCGGTTGAATTGCAAATAATCCAAGCAGAAGTTCAGTAGTGGTCCTGAGTCAGTGCAATAATGAGTGTCTTCAAATCGATATTGTGGACGACACGTGATTATTCGAGATCGACCATCCGGCCTTAGGCTGTTTCTGTTACTGCGTGGTTCGATCTTGCCTCGCATCTTACCCGCACTGATCGTCAATATTTTGGTTGCCACCTTGGTGACCTTATCGCACGGTGATTTATTTAAACTCAAAATCACGTTGACGACGATCCCATTTACCTTAATTGGTTTGCCGCTGGCGATATTTTTGGGCTTTAGAAATAACGCGGCGTATGACCGATTTTGGGAGGGACGAAAACTGTGGGGCGAGCTGGTTCTGCGTAGCCGAAATTTTTCCCGGCAATGTCTGAGTTTGATTGATTATCCCGAGCCAGCTTTGGCGAGGGCGGGTTTTGACGATATCCGTGTAAGGATGATTTATCGCGCGATCGCGTTTAGCCATGCGCTCAGAGACTTACTTAGGGATTTGCCGATGTCGCAAGATATCCAGCCTTTACTGCAAAAATCTGAATGGCTGGCGCTCAGCACAGCTCATAATAAGCCCGATTTTTTGATGCAAAAAATGGGAATGGATTTGCGCCAGTGTCTAAAAGAATCTCGGATTGATGCTTGTCTGGCGGTATCGATTGATGCGACGTTGAGTGCGATGAGTGGTGCAGCGGCTGCATGTGAGCGCATCAGAAATACGCCGATTCCGTTTTCTTACACCTTGCTACTGCACCGGACAGCTTATATTTATTGCTTTCTCTTGCCATTTGGATTGGTGGATTCGATCGGATTTATGACGCCATTTGTAGTCGGGATCGTTGCCTACACTTTCTTCGGTTTGGATGTACTTGGTGATGAGATTGAGGAGCCTTTTGGCCTGCAATCGAATGACTTGCCGCTCGATAGTATTTGCCGTGCCATTGAGATAGATTTACGCGCTTCGCTGCAAGACGAGTACCTTCCAAAACCTATGCCAGTAGTGAATTATTGTCTGACATAGACCCATATCCTCTCTGCTATTTGTTGCATTTCTGAGATGGTTAACTACTCTCCAGATGCGTATCTGTCTTAAATATACTGGCTATAAGTATATTTAAGACGTCCATATAATATCTGGACAATCAGCCATATTTTTGAAAAATAATGGGGAGTATATTCATTCGCTGCTTAGAACCATGCTGCGTCAATTCATATCTCTTATTTTTATTCAATAGCTGGACTTGTGAAAATCTCTTTAACAACTCAGTCGCATTCTGTTCAAGCCCGACGTGGCCGTTAATACTTCCTAGTGGTTTAATCGTCCCGATTACGGTTTGGTGTAATTTGTTAACGCCATCTCTAATCCCTGTTCTGAAGAGTTAGTTTCGACGCAAATATTGTAGATTTATTTGTAAAAAATTGCAAAAAGATTGACATGTGGCAACAAATAGTATTTGAAATCAACGATTATTCCAAAAGGTTGAATCAAAATGTAACAACGTTCATGCGGTTCAATTTTGGTTGAAGTACCGGATAACGACGGAGGAGAACATAAAATGACAATTGCACAAAGATTGTACCTGTTGATAGGTATGGCATTTCTCGGATTGGCAGCAATCGCAGGTTTGGGCGTCATCCAAATTAATAAGGTCTATGAAGCGGCTAATTACGCCAATGTAAATACCGTGCCTAGCCTGACAGATTTAAATAATGCGGCTGTGACTATTACTAAATTGCGGGTGATGACCTATCGATATGTCACGGCAAAAGATCCTAATAAACGGCGTGATTTAGAAATCGGCATGATCGACCGGTATAAAAAAATCACAGAGATGTTTAACCTGTATGAGAAGCAAGACTTATCTGACGATAAAGACAAAGCTTTGTTAGAAAATGATCGCATTGCTTTTAAAGCGTTCGGCGTGATGCAAGAGCAAGTGATCGGATTGATGAAACAAGATAAAGCCGACGAGGCTCTGGACGTACTTTTTAAGAGTGTGACGGGCGTGGTAAAAAGTATGGATATTGCTCTTGAAGAGCATGCAAAATATAACGCTGATCTAGGAAAAAAAGGTGCTGACGATGGCGCTGCCGCGCTAAAACATGCCAACATGATGGCATTGACAATTGCCCTGCTGACGGTCCTTGTGGTGATCACTTTAGGAGTTTTTATCACAAGAAAAATTGTCGGCTCTCTTAATGAGGCAATCGAAATTTCAGAAACCGTCGCAGCAGGAGATTTAACCAGAGACATCATCGTTACCTCGAATGATGAAACAGGTAGACTCTTGCGCGCACTCAAAGCCATGAGCGACAGCCTAAAAAATATCGTCGGCGAAGTCCGTACCGGAACAGAGCAGATCACTGCCGCCTCCACTGAAATCGCTACTGGCAATCTCGATCTTTCCTCCCGCACTGAAGAACAAGCCAGCTCACTGGAAGAGACCGCCTCCGCCATGGAAGAGCTCACCAGCACCGTCAAACAAAATGCCGACAATGCCCGCTAGGCAAACCAGCTCGCGGTATCGGCCTCTGAAGTGGCGACCAAAGGCGGCAATGTCGTCTCCCAGGTGATTCAGACAATGAGCGAGATCAACGACTCCTCCAAAAAAATTGTCGACATCATCGGCGTCATTGACGGCATCGCATTTCAAACCAACATCCTCGCGCTCAACGCCGCAGTCGAAGCGGCCAGAGCCGGTGAACAAGGACGTGGCTTTGCCGTCGTGGCCTCCGAAGTACGCAATCTCGCGCAGCGCAGCGCGTCCGCTGCCAAAGAGATCAAGACACTGATAGGTAACTCCGTAGAAAAAGTCGACACCGGTACCAAACTCGTCGATCAGGCCGGACTCACTATTCAAGAAATTGTACAAAGCGTCCAGCGGGTCAGCGACGTCGTGAACGAAATCAGCGCCGCCACCCAAGAACAAACTGCCGGAATCGATCAGATTAACATCGCTATTGCACAGATAGACGAAACCACCCAACAAAACGCCGCACTGGTCGAACAAGCCGCCGCTGCTTCTGCCTCGATGCAAGAGCAAGCGACGAAGCTGACCCAAGTCGTCAGTGTCTTCAAGATCAACAGCGTCGGCAGTCAAAACACAGCAAGCTACAGCAAACCAGCGGCCTCCAAAGCGGTCGTACGTGCCGCAGCAGCTCAGGCCCCAAAATCGGCAACCGCATACAAACGCCGGGCATTAGCAGCAAACAAGGTGACCGAGCAGACCACGGCATCTGCTAGCAGAGCCGATGAATGGGAAGAGTTTTAAGGAAAGCCGTAGAGCGATGAAATATACTGCAGGTAAGTATATTTTAATTATCCATATAATATTTGGACAATTAGCTGGTTTTTAAAAAAATAATGGGGAGTATGTAGATTGATGTGTAGTGAACGAAGTGACATCCATCTATATTTTCCCTTGTTGATCTGTAGGACTGGCCAAAACTGCCGCAGCCTCGGTGTAGCCCCTAAATTACTATCCCGATCGCCACGCTTTGCAGGAACAATTTTGCGTAAGTCCTGATCCTGTCATCGCTCTCAGTCTTCGAATCCGATGCAGATAAAGCCGGAGCTAACTAAAACGCCTGTTCTAAAGTCAGCTTCACGCTGCTCAAGCCGGAGGTTGTCGTCGATAACTGGCGTCCGCTTTGGCTGTCCTGATAGTTTTCGACATCGAGTTTGTTTTGCGGGAATAAGTTGGTCAGCGAGAGTCGTAGCTGCGTCTGTTTTGCCAGACTCCAGACCGCATAATAATCCAGCGTGCGCAAGTTGCCCGTAAAGCCGCTCAGGGTTTGCGAGGTACGGATGTGGCCGCCACGTTGATAGCCCAGATTACCACCTAAGGTGAGTTGCTGATCCCACTTGTAATCCATTGCCAGATTGGCGCTGAGCGGGGTTTGCTGATCTAGCCGATTGTCTGGACCGGGAATTTGATCAACGCTAGACCAGTTGCGGTTTACATTGGCGCGCAGTTCAATCGCGGGCGCCTTGCTCATCACACTTTGCAGTGGTAATTTAAGTTCCAGTTCTATGCCATGCACTTGTGCTTTGCCGCTATTGGTGGGGATGCTGGTCCAGACGCCATTTTGTTGCGATACTTTGTCCAGAATCACATCATCAATCTTGCGTACAAACACGTTGGCACTGAACAAACCGCCTTGCCCAAAATACTGTTCAAACGTCGCATCCAGTCCCCATGCCAGTTCTGGGCGTAGTTGCGGATTGCCTTGGTTGTCTGGATTGACCGCGCTGTTATTATTGTCGACGGTGTAGCGACGTGGAATCAGATTAGTGGTGGTCGGCGCTTTATACGTACGCGTGAGTGCCAGCCTGAATTGCTGTGTTTGCTTAGGATTAGTGGGGTCGCCATCGAGCTTCCATACGCTTTGCAATAGCGGGCTTAAGACGCTGGATTGGTTGTGCACTGGACTCAACACATTGCCATCAGTGGTCGTTTGCAAACCTTCCCAGCGCAAGCCCAGTGAAGCACTGAGTTGATTACTGATATCCCATTCATCTTGCGCAAACAAGGCAAGTCGTTTGACCTTGGATTGGTAGGCTTCGTTACTATCGGCAGCGTCATTGCCTAGCCCGTCGCTGATATGTTCAATCCGGTTTTCGTCGCGGCGTATCAGGCTGCCATCCCAGCCCAGCACCAAGGCATGTTTATCGATGTAGGGTGCGGTGTATTTGCCGCTGAAAGTCGCAGTCTGGTCGTTAACGCCTGACACCACCTGATGCCGTTCTAACAAAGTCTGCGCTAAGGACATGCCATCAAAATTAAAATAGGTATGGCGGTGGCTCAGGTTAACGCCTAAGGTCATTTCTATCTTGGCGCTATCCGATAACTTGCGTCGCCAGTTCAGATCGCTGCGTAAGGCATTGGTATAAGCATCCCAACTGCCGACGTTATTGGGGAAATCGGATAGCGTATTGAGTACGCTGGTCTCATGCCGATCTTTGACATTGTTGATGCGGCTGCTGGTCAAAAAGCTTTGTGATGTGAGTGTGTCGTCGTCAGAAAACGTCCAGATCAGCCTTGGTGCAAAGGTCAATTCATCTTTCGTAAAACGTTCTTCTAGCTGGGCATGTCGTAGTAAATTGATGTTGCCGTTTTGATCGGTACCGACCTCATCCTGGGTCGAGGGTGTAATTCGCTGTTGACGTTGCAGCGCGCCGGCGATGGTGTATGCCAGAGGGCCATTACGATCGGCGATTTGCAATGAGATGTTCGGTGAGATTTTGCCATTGCTCTTACTGCCAGTATCAGCAACGCCAATCTTCAGATCATGCTGCGGCTTTTTGACATTGTTTTTCAGGATGATATTAATCGTCCCCGCAATCGCCTGCGTGCTGTATTCCGCTGTCGCGCTGCGCAAAACTTCGATTCGTTCAATCAAATCCGGCGCAATGCTGTCCACCAGAAAACCTTGCGGCGTTGGCTCGCCATTGAGCAAAATTTGGGTGTAGCCATTGCCTAAGCCGCGCATTTGTAGCGCGCCAGTACTGCTAAAGCCCAGGCCCGGCACCCGTTTTAAAACATCACTCAGGTTGCTGTCGCCGTAGCGGGCGATGTCTTCTTGATTGATGATGGCTTTGCTGGCGGTTGCCTGTTTGCGTTCATCCAATACGATGCTGACGCCGCGCACCTCGACACTTTGTGCCTGGTCTTTGCCGACTGACGGAGTGACCGTATTTTCAGCCGCCTGAGCGGCAACAATTGCCGAGGACGTCAGCGCGCAAAGCGTCAGACTAGAAATAGTAAACTTGGGCGTAGTCGGTGTAGACACAGTGAGCTTAGAGGTAACGAACGAAAATATAGAAGACATGCGCAGACAAATAGGATTGACGAGAGATGCGGCACTATAGCTAAAAAGTGTGTACTAGTGTCAAAAGAAAGTAGTGATACAGGTAGCTTTGAATGATTTTGATATAAACTTAAAATGACTTTTAAAGGGTGCGAATAGCACCAAACCAATGGCTCAAGTTTAGATCCGGTTTACATAATGGATATCTAGGTGAAAGGTGGATATGGGTAACTCGTTTAGTTTGCACTGTGATGTGAGAAGAAAATTACTCACGTTGGCCTTACTCTCGCTGCCACCTATGGCGTGGAGTGTAGCAACTACCGAGAAGCGCAAAGTTGTCATTCTGTTAGGTGAGACTTATGCTGAAAATTACGCAGAGATGTTCATCAACGATGCTTATAACAGCATACTTAAATATGTAGAACAAGATTTAAACATCAGCTTCGATCCCTATCATTATCCCTGGAAGCGATTATTGCAAAGACTGGCCGAGGGAGATGGTTTGGCCTTTGGATTGTCGAAAACAAAGGAACGCATGCAGACTTTGCGCTTTTCCGATGTTGCGTTTAGCCACCACATCTGGATTGTGACTCGAAGTGATATGACTTTTCCGTATGCGAATATTGCTGACTTAAAAAACAAATCAGTTGGTATTGTACGCGGCGCTAGCTACGGCGAAGAATTTGATAGTTATAAAAATAAGCTGGTCAGCACCGATGAAAGTCTTGTTTCGGTACCTTCGCGTTTAAAAAAATTATTAACGAAAAGAACGGATGTCATGCTGATCGATCATCCTAGTTCCGATCCCGCTAAGGTGGAAGCGCTGATCAACTCGACCATGACAGAGGTGGCGGCTGATACACCGATGCCAGCAGGTATCACGTTTAAAGTGCTTAGCAAACCGCTGACGATTGACTATATTCATTTTGCCATTCTGGCGGAAAAAGACGATGGCATCATCGATAAAATCAATACTGCATTAAGGCGAGCCAAGCACTTGGGAGCCTTGCCTTTTGTCGAACCGGATAAATAGTTATCATTGCTACGGCGCGTTGCGTGGCTGTTAATAGTCACGATGGCTTAACATCAAACATCAAGACCTCTCACCACAGAGACACAAAGGCACAGACGCACACAGAAAATTAGGAGACCAGCGAAATCCTGCCTTTCTCTGTCTTTGTTCTTCCTCTGTGCCTCTGTGGTGAGGAGTTTTGTTTTTTGCGCAAGTCCAATTATACTCCCTGATAGTATTTTTAATTGTCCATATAAGCATTGGGTAATAAGGCTATTTTTCAAAAAATCAGGGGGAGTATATTTTTTCTTGAATCTGTTGCCAACTAAAACTAGTTGTTCTGTGCATTGATTTTAGGGGTAATCGAAAAATCCCAGTTGATATTGGATTACCCCGCCGTCGCACCGCTAATAATCCCGCCGCCCAGACAAACGTCGCCGTCGTATAGCACGGCGGATTGTCCCGGCGTGACTGCCCATTGCGCCACATCAAAATGCAAGGCAAAACGATCGCTGTCCGCTTGCAGCGTGCAGGCAATATCGGCCTGACGATAACGGGTTTTTGCCGACAGCTGAGTTTGCGCCGGTGCATGTCCGGCGATCCAGCTATTTTGTCCTGCCTCTAACGCCGACGATAACAGCCATGGGTGATCATGACCCTGAACGACGTACAAAGTATTGGCAACGATATCTTTCTTTGCGACATACCAGGCGTCGCTACTGCCATCCGCATTTTGATGTGACTTGATGCCGCCGATGCCGATGCCTTTGCGTTGTCCCAAGGTATAAAAACTCAGACCGACGTGTTTGCCGACAAGCTCGCCTTCAGGTGTTTTCATATCGCCTGGTTGATAAGACAAATAGCGGTTTAAAAATTCGCGGAAAGGCCGTTCACCGATAAAACAGATGCCGGTGGAATCTTTTTTCTTTGCATTGGGCAGCTGGATTTGTTCTGCGATTTTGCGGACTTCGGTCTTTTGAATTTCGCCCAGCGGGAACAGGGTCTTGCACAATTGCGCTTGATTCAGGCGGTGTAAAAAATAGCTTTGATCTTTGCTGGCATCGAGTGCTTTGAGTAATTGAAATTCACCATTCACCTCACGCACGCGGGCGTAATGGCCGGTGGCGATGTAATCTGCCCCCAGCTTCATGGCGTGATCGAGAAAGGCTTTGAATTTGATCTCGGCATTGCAGAGCACGTCTGGGTTGGGTGTGCGACCAGCCTGGTATTCACGCAAAAATTCTGCAAAGACGCGGTCTTTGTATTCGACCGCAAAGTTGACTGCTTCAATATCCACACCTACGACATCGGCGACGCTGACGGCATCAATCCAATCCTCGCGGGTGGAGCAGTATTCGGAGTCGTCATCGTCTTCCCAGTTTTTCATAAACAGACCGATGACTTCGTAGCCTTGCTGTTTGAGCAGCCAAGCGGACACCGATGAATCTACACCGCCAGACATACCAATTACTACGCGTTTCTTTGCCATACTTGTTGTTCTCTCTTTTTCCTGACCTTACTTACTTTGTGCTGCGCTTACTTTTTTTACTTGACTGGACTTGTCACCAATGCAGACGGATGCGTAAACAGTAGCGACAACGGTGCACTTTGGCCTGCCAGATAGTCATTGACGCATTGCAACACCAGGGGACTGCGGTGACGCTCTTGTGATGTCAACAGCTCAGCATGTGTCATCCACACGGTACGCAAAATACCGTGATCGAGTTCACGCTGATGTACTTGCCCTAACTCACCACTAAAGGCAAATCGCAGGTAGGTAACTTGCTCACCAGTGACGGGCGACACATAGCGTGACAGATAAGATCCGATCAGCGCCGTGGGTGTGAAATCGTGCGCGGTTTCTTCCAGCGTTTCGCGAGTGACTGCCTGTTGCAGCGTTTCGTCAGGATCAAGATGACCGGCAGGCTGGTTGATCCGCACGCCGTCGTCAGTCTCTTCTTCGATCATTAAAAATTGCAGATGTTGGTCGTGTTGGCGAGTGATAACGGCCGCAACGGTGACCGAGGGTTTCCAGACTGTAGACATAGCGCCTCTTTCTATAAGTTCGCTATTTTACTTTGCGATCAGATATTGTGTGGCAAACCAGCAAATCTGAAGGTGAATTAGCTAATACGAATTTTGTCTATAGCAGTCTGATTTTGCTTAAATTTGAACCCGATTTTCATCAGGAGTAGTCAATTTATTTTGTGCGATTCTCCCGCAAAGGCTTATAGCGCGTGGTTTTTCATGCTAGTGTATCGGACGCAATTTGCACGGCAATGGTGCAGCCACAAGCAGCATTTTTAGCGAAAAGACAAAAAAAGAACGGTAATGCCACACAACATTTTGCGTGTAAGATCGTTGTCGAATACGAAAGAATACTAAATTCGGGTGACGGCGCTGACGATGCTTCCAGCTTTCTTGAGGAGTTTTCTTAAGTAGCAAATTGGCGCCATCGTTTCATCAGCGTGTGCCCGGTCAGAATTTAAAACAAGCAAATCAAGGAGTAACCTATGAGAATCGGCATCCCCGCCGAATCACGGCCGGGTGAGACGCGTGTAGCGGCGACCCCAGAGACCATCAAAAAATATGTAGCTGCAAAACATCAGGTCATCGTGCAATCTGGCGCCGGTATCGCCGCCAGTATTACTGATGAGGCGTATCAGGCAGCAGGTGCGCAAATCGGCACTGCGTCTGAGACATTTGGTGCAGAGCTGGTGTTAAAAGTCAGAGCACCAGATGCAGATGAGCGTGCATTGATCAAATCGGGCACGACGCTAGTTGGCATGCTCAATCCATTTGATGCAGAGAACATTGCCGCCATGGCAGCGCATGGTATTTCCGCATTCGCGCTCGAAGCTGCACCACGTATCACCCGTGCGCAGTCTCTGGACGTATTGTCATCCCAGGCAAATATTGCCGGCTATAAAGCAGTAATGCTGGCGGCAAATACATATCAGCGCTTTATGCCGATGTTAATGACCGCTGCAGGCACGGTCAAAGCTGCCCGGGTTTTGATCATGGGCGTGGGCGTAGCCGGTTTGCAAGCGATTGCAACAGCCAAGCGTTTGGGCGCTGTGATTGAAGCGTCGGATGTACGTCCGCCAGTGAAAGAGCAAGTCGAATCGCTGGGCGCTAAGTTTATCGACGTCCCATACGAGACCGATGAAGAGCGAGAAATCGCCAAAGGTGTTGGCGGCTATGCTCGTCCTATGCCAGCGTCTTGGATGGAGCGACAGGCGGCTCTGGTGCACGAACGCGCCAAACAAGCGGACATCATCATCACCACGGCACTGATCCCAGGACGTAAAGCACCGACGCTGATTTCAGAAGAAACTGTCAAGGCGATGAAGCCTGGTTCAGTGATTGTGGATATGGCAGTAGAGCAGGGCGGCAATTGTCCTTTATCAGAATTAAATAAGACAGTGACGAAATACGGCGTGCATATTATTGGCGAGCCGAATCTGGCAACGTTGGTGGCTGCTGATGCGTCTGCTTTGTATGCGCGCAACGTATTGGATTTTCTGAAATTGATTATCGATAAAGACGCTGCTTTAGCGATTAATAAAGAAGACGAGATTGTGGTCGCTACGCTGATGTGCGCTGGCGGTGAAGTTTTAAGGAAATAAGGATAAATAATCCTGAGCTAGTAGCCAGGATTTTTAGTCAATGTAATTGAAAGAAGAATGACAATGCAAAGAAACATGCTCCGCGCCAAAATTCATCGCGCATCTGTGACCCAGTGCGATCTCCACTACGAAGGTTCGTGTGGCATCGATGAAAATCTGCTCGACGCTGCTGATATCAAAGAGCACGAACAGATAGAACTCTACAACGTCAACAATGGTGAACGGTTCTCCACATATGTGATTAAAGGCAAACGTGGTAGCGGCGAAATCTCCTTGAATGGCGCAGCAGCGCGTCGGGTACAACTGGGCGACTTGATGATTATCTGTACCTATGCACCGATGACGGACGAGGAATCCAGTAGCTTTAAACCGAAAGTGATTTTTGTCGACGGGAAGAATCAAATTACCAGTCTTAAGGCGTATTAAGAAAGTTATTTAAATAAGACGGTATTAACCATATCAAGTTTTTTTCGACAGTTTGCTTTGCATGTCTCACCCTAAATAAAGAAGAGAGGACATCATGGAAGTTAGTCACACCCTTACCAACCTGATCATTTTTGTACTGGCAATTTATGTCGGTTACCACGTGGTCTGGACAGTTACGCCTGCTTTGCATACGCCTTTGATGGCAGTCACGAATGCAATCTCAGCCATTATCATCGTCGGTGCCATGTTGGCAGCAGGTTTGACGGAAGGTCTATTAGCCCAGGTCATGGGCACGGTCGCGGTTGCCCTTGCCGCGGTCAATGTGTTTGGTGGATTTTTAGTTACCCAGCGCATGCTGGAAATGTTCAAGAAAAAAGAGCCTAAAGTGACTCCTGATGCAGCTAAGGAGCACAAATAATGAGTATGAATCTGGTCACGATGTTGTACCTGATCGCCTCGGTATGCTTTATTCAGGCGCTTAAAGGTTTGTCGCATCCATCGACTGCAAGACGCGGTAACAGCTTCGGCATGATTGGTATGGCAATCGCGGTAGTGACGACGATTGCTTTGATCGTAAAGCTGAAAAATGAAGCCGCTGGCTCGGGTCTTGGCTATGGATTGGTGATATTCGGTGTCGTCGTCGGCGGCGGTATTGGCGCCACGCTGGCTAAGCGAGTAGAGATGACCAAGATGCCAGAGCTGGTAGCAGCGATGCATTCATTGATCGGTCTTGCAGCAGTGTGTATTGCCGTATCTGTAGTTGCCGAGCCCTGGATTTTTAATATCACGGCACGCTATGATGCGATCCCTTTCGGTAATCGTCTGGAATTATTTATCGGTACTTTTGTCGGTGCAATTACCTTCTCGGGTTCTGTGATTGCGTTTGGTAAATTGTCTGGTAAATATAAATTCCGTCTGTTTCAAGGCGCACCTGTCAGCTTTCAGGGGCAACACTTTCTAAACCTGATACTGGCAATTTTTATGGTCGGTCTAGGTTTGATTTTTTGCTTCGCACCGGGCACTGCGCCTGCTTGGATTCCCTTTGTTTTGATGACAGCGATTGCTTTTATTTTGGGTGTGTTGATCATCATCCCTATCGGTGGCGCGGACATGCCAGTTGTGGTGTCTATGCTGAATAGCTATTCTGGCTGGGCAGCGGCGGGTATTGGTTTTTCACTCAATAACTCGATGCTGATTATTGCTGGTTCGCTGGTCGGATCTTCCGGTGCGATCTTGTCTTACATTATGTGTAAAGCGATGAACCGCTCTTTCTTCAATGTGCTGTTAGGCGGCTTTGGTGGTGCACCGACCGAGGCTGCGGTTGGCGGCCAGGCGCAACGTAATGTGAAATCCGGCTCTGCTGATGACGTCGCTTTTCTGCTAGGTAATGCAGAGACAGTGATCATTGTGCCAGGTTATGGTTTAGCAGTTGCCCGTGCTCAGCATTCATTAAAAGAGCTGACCGAGAAGCTCACGCATAAAGGTATTTCTGTCAAATACGCGATTCATCCTGTAGCTGGTCGTATGCCAGGACATATGAACGTATTACTGGCAGAAGCCGAAGTGCCTTATGACCAAGTGTTTGAGATGGAAGACATCAATAATGAATTCAGTCAGGCCGATGTGGTATTGGTCTTAGGGGCAAATGACGTTGTTAATCCAGCGGCCAAAGACCCTAAATCACCGATCGCCGGAATGCCAATTCTGGAAGCCTATAAAGCTAAAACAGTCATCGTGAATAAGCGTTCAATGGCATCGGGTTATGCCGGTCTGGACAATGAATTGTTTTACATGGATAAGACGATGATGGTGTTTGGCGATGCGAAGAAAGTGATTGAAGATATGGTCAAGGCAATCGAGTAATTAGATTGAATCGATGCAATCGATAATACAAAAAGCCACATAATGATTGATGTGGCTTTTTGTTTGCATCTATTAAACCCAGATTTTCCATTAGACCGCTACTACTTCGCAAAAAACGCAGAGGACATGCGGTGTTCAGCGAGATAGCACGACCGCGATTTGAGTGCGAGCGCTACAGCGACAATTGCACCTTTGGCGAACTGCCTGGCGTTGTTGCTCCTCCTAGCAAGATGCAGCTTGCGTCGTCGTCGCGTCTAGCCAGTCAGTTCGCCAAAGGCACACTTGTCGCTGTTCCAATGGAAAATCTGGGTTCAAATCACCGCATCAATTTGAATTGTTTTCAAAATTAAGAGGAAGATATTTTTTAGTACAAACTAGCGCTTTTCTGTTGGCGACAAGACTGTAGGAACAACATCAGGAACAGCAGCAGGAACAGCAGCAGGAACAGCAGCAGGAACAGCAGCAGGAACGGCGGCGGCACTTGCCGTCTTGCTTGATATTTTGATTTTTGGTGGGACTTTACTTGCTGCAGAGTCTGATTTTTTATTGTCTGGTAACCGCTTTATCTTTTGCGTTGTCGATGGCATATTAATGATTTCCTCGGTATCACGATTTACCGATTCACTCAGCGCAACCGGTCTCGAGGGTGCCGTTTGGACAGCTAGTTTAGAATTATTTCCGTCATTTTTTTCAAGTGTTGCTGATCTGGGTGGTACAGGGACGATCATCACCAAGCTGGTAATACCAGCGATTAAGACAACGGTGGTAACGACGAGTAGTTGAATAGTACTGCGCTTTTTTTTATTTTTTTGTCTTTCCTGATCCGCATTATTCACCACGGTAAATGTTGTGCCAAGCGTTGTGTTATGTTGTTCTGCGATTATGCGCTTGGCTTTTTCTCGATATAAATACCGATTTAAATCACCTGCCAAATCTGACGCCCGCGCATAGCGATCAGCCGGTTTTTTAGCCAGTGCTCTAGCAGCAATACGAGCCAGCCGGAGCGGTACATCCGAGCGAATCTCTTGGGGCGGAATAGCCGGGGAACGCGTAATTGCTTTTCGCAATTGCTTGTTATCTTCACCTTTAAATGGTAGCTCGCCACAAAGTAACTGGTATAGCACCACACCCAATGAAAAAATATCGGTTCGCGCATCAACTGCCTTGCCTTTAATTTGTTCTGGCGACTGATAATTGATTGCCGCAAATTGCGGGCTCGACGGATGAGTCTCGACGCTTACCAAGTCATTGCTTAACTGTTCAGCAGTATTGTCACTTAGATCACCGCTGATATTAAAGGCATTATTGGTATTGTTGGTGTTGCGAGTGTCGGCATTAATAACGCTATTGGCGTAACTGATGTCACTATTAAGATCACTATCCTGATGCTTAGGCAGTTCTTCGCTGATGCCAGTTTGTGATGACTGATCCGGAGAATTAGACATCCCAAAATCAATTAATTTTGGTATTAAATTCTCAGTGATAAAAATACTGGCTGGCTTGATGCCTCGATGTATAACATCTTGCTCATGTGCATAATCCAAGGCAGTTGCAACGCGCGCGATTAGTTCCGCGATTTGTTTGTAGGTAAATTGATGCCCGCTATTGAATAAATCGCTTAATGCATTGCCCTCTAAATATTCCATCACGAAATAGAGGACATCATTCGATTTGTCAGCATCATAGACTGTTACGATATTTGGGTGATTTAATCGGCCTGCTTCTTGAATCCACTGTTTTTCGAATAATTGTCGTTGATCGTCAGACAAATGCGAATGAAGAGTTTTGATCACAACTTGACGCTCTATCAGCGGGTCATGAAACAGTGCGGTAACGGTAACCGAGCCTCGTCCTATCTCATTAATATATACATAACGTCCTATAGGTCGGTTGGGCACAAAGGTCGGATTTGTCAGGGGTAGGGCGGGGATATCGTCGGTCATGACGAAGCATAACGCCAAAACATCTTTGTTTCTACACGCCAGACGATTTATGCAGTGTTTCTGTGGCGCAAATAATAATTCTCAGGACTTACGCAAAACCGACCCAGCTGCGTTGCAGCGTCGTATCTTAGAAACTGAGATATTAAGGTAGTAAATTACTATGGTCGTGGTTACGCTTTGCCGCGACAATTTTGCACAAGCCCAAAATCTACTTGCGTTCGTTTATAAAATACAGAAGCCACACGATGTTTTGTGTGGCTTCTGTATTTTGCTTCTTTATAAAGGTTTTCTATTAATTTTAGGACTTCACCGCTAATCTCAAGGTTTTACTTAGCTAATTACACACAGACTACATTCGTACTAAAGTCGATTTGCCAAACAAACTCTCAATCAAATCTACCGCCAGAACTGCAGTTTGATTGCGGATATCGAGTGCCGGATTGAGTTCTACTAAATCGAGTGACGCGAGGCGACCGCTGTCTGCGATCATTTCCATACAGAGCTGGGCTTCGCGGTAAGTCGGGCCGCCTAATACGGCTGTTCCTACGCCTGGGGCGATATCTGGATCTAAGCAATCCATGTCGAAACTGACGTGCAAATGCGTGTTGTCATCCAATCCTTCCAGCGCACTTTTCATCACGCTGCGCATGCCATGCTCATCGATATAGCGCATGTCAAACACTTGCATGCCCATCTCGTGAATGAATTTTTTCTCACCTGCATCAACGCTACGGATACCGATTAAGCGGATTTCGTCAGGACTCATTGCTGGTGAGTGATCTGCATAGTGCGTCAGCGATTCTGGGCCATGCCCCATCAGGCATGCGACTGGCATGCCGTGGATATTTCCTGTTGGGCTGATGGTAGAGAGATTGCTGTCGGCATGGGCATCAAACCACAATACCCGTAATTTTTTTCCATTCTTTTTGCAATGATTGGCAATCGCACTGATGGAGCCGATGGCAAGGCAATGATCACCGCCCAACATCATGGGCATCTGACCATCAGTCAATGCTTGGCTGACTGCGTCATAGACTGCCTGATTCCAGTCAATCGCTTCTTTCAAATGACGTAATCCGTTGACTGGTGCCTGCCAGGGATTGGCTGGCCCATGCAAATTGCCGTGATCAATTACCTTTAATTGGCGCGCCTCCAACGCTTCTACCAAGCCTGCAACGCGCAGCGCGTCTGGCCCCATGCCAGCACCTTTGACGCTTGCTCCGACATCTGTCGGAGCACCAATTAAGGAAATAGTTTTCATTCGTTTGAGTTTGAGTGGTTTGATTTAATATAAATTAGTGAATCGTATTTAGTGCATCTGCCATGTACTTCAGCAAGACCTGATCAGCGGTAATGACTGATATCAGGCACTGACTTAAGCACTAACTTAGGCACTGATCGACACGACATTTTCTGCCATGGCGCGCTGTTGTGCAACTGGTGTCACAGCCATCCCGAACAAGTCTTTTGGGTTCAGCAGTTCTGGGATTAAATCCAAAATCCGCGTGTCCTTTTGCACCACATATTTTTCTAGGTAACGCATGGCAGAAAAATCTTCTAACGCAAAACCGACAGAGTCAAATACAGTCACTTGCTTTTCATTATGGCGACCAGCAATCTGGCCTTCCAGAATCTGCCACAACTCGGTTACCGCGAAATCAGCTGGCATTTGTTGCAGCTCACCTTCGATGCGGGATTGAGGTTCGTACTCCACGACGACGTTGGCGTTTTTCAAAATATCACCATGTAATTCAGTCTTGCCCGGGCAATCGCCGCCAACGGCATTAATGTGAGTGCCTTCGCTGATCATTTCCGGCAGTAAAATCAATGCATTGGTTTTGTCTGCGGTCACGGTAGTAATGATGTCTGCGCCTTTGACTGCTTCTGCTGTCGATGCAGCCCGAATGATACGCAAATTAGGATAGGCGCGCAGATTGTTGATGAGTTTGTCAGTCGCTGCCGGGTCTACGTCGTAGACACGCAATTCCTGTATGCCCAAGATGCAATGGAAAGCGATCGCTTGGAATTCGCTTTGTGCGCCATTACCGATCAAGGCCATGCTGCGGCTGACTGGGCGCGCCATGTATTTGGCTGCTAATACCGAGGTCGCCGCTGTACGGATCGCGGTAGTCAATGTTAATTCGGACAACAACTTAGGATAACCAGTATCGACATCGGCTAGCAAACCAAAAGCGGTAACTGTTAGCAAACCCTCTTGAGTATTTTTTGGATGACCATTCACGTATTTAAATGAATATTGCTTGCCGTCGGAAATCGGCATTAATTCAATAACGCCTACATCTGAGTGGCTGGCGACGCGGGCGCATTTGTCAAACTGGCTCCAGCGTAAATAGTCCTCCTTGATCATGTCAGCTAAACGCGCAATCGCGTCTTCTACACTGACTTTTTTCAAATGGGTTTGCATTTCCTGTGTACCGATGAAGGTAACCATGGTGATCTCCGTTGATTTTTTGGTCTTGCTAATTGGTATTGAATATTGCTGAAATGTTTGCCGCCAATGGCGCCGATATTGCTTTTGTTCTGCTATAAATTGTAGCGGTTTCGGCTGGAAATTAGATTTCTAAATGCGATAAATAAAACGCTATTAATGAAATATAATTTCTATTAAGTCTCAATTCGGCATTTATATTTCGTAATATACTAAATACATAAAATATTTAAATTTTAGGAGATGGCGTGGATAACTATGATCGCAGTATTTTGAAACATCTGCAGGACGATGGCCGGATGAGCAATTTGCAGTTGGCAGAGAACATCCATTTATCCGCCCCGCAGACCCTGCGACGGGTACGGGCATTAGAGGAAAAACGCGTGATTCGCGGTTATGTCGCCCAGGTTTCTGCTGAGGCAATCGGTTTGGGTGTGATCGCGTTTGTGAGTTTGTCGCTGGACAGGGAGCAGTTTCGCAATGTGCGTGAGGTCGAGCGCAATATCATGGCCTTCCCTGACATTATTGAATGCCATACGATTACGGGCGATTTTGATTACATTTTGAAAGTCGTCGCCCCAGACCTGAAAAGCCTGTCGCAGTTTTTAACCGACAGATTGATGCAAGTACCGGGCGTTGCATCTTTGCGCTCCATGATTTGTATGGAAGAGATTAAGCCAGTCAGTAGCTTGCCGATTGCTTAAGGCAATTTCTTAATGCCTATTTCGTAGGCTTCGATAGCGCTCTGCGCGGTTGGCTACCGCGGAAATCAGATCTTCAGGATTAATTGGTTTGTTTAAAAAATCATCGGCACCGGTCGCAATAGCACTTATTTGCTTCTCACGCTCGGTTTCTGAGGATAGAAATACAATTGGTATGTCTACAAAACGATTGTTCTGACGGATGATTTTTGACATCTCTATGCCTGTACACGTTGGCATGTTCAGATCTGTGATAATCAACTCAGGTTTGAACTTTTTGATTGCATCGAGTATTGACGATGGATCATAAATTGACTTCACGTGCATCCCAGCACTGCTCAATACGGCTTCGTAGTATTCAGCTAGGATTTCATCATCATCAACGACAAGAATCCGATATGCCATAACCTCATTTTTTGCAATTTTTTCGTCTAATCTTGTACTCAATGCCTCAATATCCAGAGGTTTGATGAAGTATCCAACAGCGCCTTCTCTGACGGCTGCGAGACGCTCGGTAAAGTTATCTTTGCCGGAGATGTAGATTACAGGGAATGAGGTCAGAGCAGAGTTTGCAAAAGCTAGCTTGGATTCCTGTCCTTTGTTCGAATCAATATCGAGTACTAAAGCATGTGGAGTACGAATGAGCACCGCCGCGCGTAATTCGTCCAAGTCGCTAAAGTCAATGACCTCGTGGTTATAAATAGCTAAGGATAGTGTTAATTGCTGAGAGGCCTCTTTATCAGCACCAAACACGTAAATCAGACTACTGTGAGCTTCTATATTTGTATCGTCTAAGCGGTAGGTGTCGCTTGAGTTTTCAGTGGTGCAGGAATAATCGTTCATAGCAGATGATCGCAATAAAGTTAAGCGCACATCATATTTGACATGGCAGTGGTGATATTAATTGGCGTGGTCAGCATATAGCAAACGCGTTATCTGAGTAGTTTTCCAAAAATTACATACTTGCAATATCGCCCCATAGATGGCGCATAGTAAATCGAATCGGAACCTGGTCACGGTGTAGCACTTCTCTGATCGATTGCAAACTATGTTGAGTGTCCCGCCTCCCAGGAACGGATAGGGGAGCACCGCGAGGCCCAATTAATGCATGCACATAAGGCGTTGTTGTGCTACTCCCTCGGCCAGTAACTACTCCGATTTCTCCATTTTCCAATCGCACGAAAGTGCCAATTGGATAGGTACCAAGCTCACGTATGAAAGCCGTTACTAGCGCTATATCAATTTTGCCTTTACCTTCTATCAGAATATCGCGCAAAGCAGCATTTGGTAGTAAAGATTTGCGATAGCTGCGGGAAAATACCCTGGCACCATATCTATCAGCGATCGAAATGATTTTTGCATTAAGGGGAATATCATTGGCCGATTTTTTCCCAGGATAGCCACTGCCATCTTCATTTTCATGATGATATAAAATCCAGTAGAGCCAGTCCTCGTCATTAATGCCCGCGCTGCGCAATTGTCTTACCGTAGCTTCGGGATGTTGTTGGATAAAATCTTGTTCTTCAGGTGTCAGGCTCTCATTCTTTCCTTGTAGTTTTTCTTGCTGTCTGAGCATGCTGAGGTTCATAGTTAATGCCGCCGCGGTGAGCCTAATTATTTCTTCAGGTGGTTTTTTTAATGCTCGGGCAACAAGGATAGCCACTACGGCTGTATCAACGCAATGCCTAGTCGCATAGGTATCGTCTTGATTAAGTAAGATACAGCCGAGAGCCACTTCTTGATTCATTGATACAGCCGTTGCGACCTGTTTTCCTAGCGCGAGAAATTGCTCTTGTGCGTTGGGTTCGCTGGCTATGTTGTAAGAAATTCTGCGTAGTTCGGTGCGAGATGTATTAATCATCCGCACGACGGAGGGCAGTTCTATTTGTTTTTCTGCTTGCCTCTTATCACGTATCGCTTTATCAGATTTTTCCACATCTGCAAACAAGCCGCGCTCGATCAGTGCCGAGACCTGATTCACATTAGAAACTACAAATCCCTTGCGAAGTAATAAGCTACCATCTCCACCATAAACGTCCCATTGCAACGGTTGGCCTATAACAATGTCGGAAACGGCGATACGTCTTGAAGATATGGACTTACCTCAGTCAAATTGATATTGATCAAGCGAGTTAGCTTTACTTGAGCTAAAGTGATTTTTTTAACACATAAAAATGTTTGCAAAAATCGAAGATGTTAGCGTCTTCATCGATATTAATTTTGAGACGTACGCAACATTACTCATACTTGAGTGACAAGCTAATCAACATTGGTCGCTATATTCTGATTACTCACTAACGCCTTTGTTAATTATCGTAGCAGAAAACATGCTGAACGCCATTGCTTTTAAAAGAGTCAGGTAAGCGTCCAACGCTACCATCTATGAACAGCAAATAATTTCATGCACTGTCCAGACTGGATCATTTTGGAGAGCAA
>NZ_JASJXN010000038.1:0-42642 GCF_035018705.1 Undibacterium sp. RTI2.2
CACCAGTCCAGTGTTCCGGTCAGAGCACATATCCCAATCTGCTAAACTTTATGTTCCACAGTTATGTCACTGGCTAATGTTCCGGTCAGAGCACATATCCCAATCTGCTAAACTATCCCATGTTTTATCCACTGCGCGCAAAGGTTCCGGTCAGAGCACATATCCCAATCTGCTAAACTTGTAGCTGATTGGGTGCGCTAGCTACTTGTGTTCCGGTCAGAGCACATATCCCAATCTGCTAAACTAGTAACACCATAAACCCCTGATTATTCAGGGGTTTATGCTTTTTTGAGGTGGTAAAAACGGGATTTTTCATCAAAATAAGTCGAATTGATCTGGGGATTTATTAGGGGCTTGTTTCGCTTTTCCACGAAAAGTGATGATACGTTCGTATTGTTTGTCCGTAAATTGTAGGATATTCACCTTGCCGCCGCTGGGTAAGTTTTGCTCGACTCGTTTGCAATACGTATCTACTTGAGTTTGGCTAGTACAAAAGCGCATGTATACAGAAAATTGCGACATTTCAAATCCCATATCGAGTAAGGAGTTGCGAAATTCGCTTGCTGCTTTGCGTTCAGATTTTTCTATCACAGGTAAATCAAACATCACTACAATCCACATGATGCGATATCCGGTAAGCATGGCGCATTACTCTTCTTGCAGAGCTGAAGCCAAATTGAGGGGTAAGCCAGGTAAAGGTAAATCCAGTTTATCTTTTTCACCAATAAATATTTGAGCCAACGATGTCGCAAGTTTTTGCGTACAGACAATAACAGGTGTGACACCGACATTTGTTTGCATATCGTCATACATGGTGCGAACTAATGCGCGCTTACTTTCCGGTGTGATAGAACTCTCACCTTGCTTATGCAACTGCCAAACTTTGAGATCAATCATTGGGCGAAATGGCTCCATCAAATCATCGACTAGGCGCATTGCGTTACCTTGATTACTATGATGTAGCCCCATCGTCGGATGCAGACCTGCAGCGACAACAGCACGTGCTGTTGTCGCACGCAACACGGTGTAGCCGTAATTAAGCATCGAGTTTAATCCGCCAGATTGTTGATCACGCCTAAAGTCGTCGCCAAATAGAAGACTCCAATACCGTCGTGCTCCTTGTGCCTCAAAATTGTCTGGATCACCAGAGCGTACTTTGCGTACCAAGGACGATAAAGGAATGCTGGCAACGTTAGCTGCCTCTAACGCTGCCGCTTGTTGTTGGAGTTTTGATTTAACAATATCGGCCCAAAGGCGTTTGATAGTGGGTTGAGATGCCGCTAGCTGCGCATCAAAACGTTTTGCCTGTTGAAAATTGCCTTCGATTGGTAGTAGCATGCCGGCTGCATTGTGATTCGCAGAGCACAGCACAAAAGGTGCGCAGCGTTCCGCTAGAGCGATGATTAAATTATTGGTATAACTCAAACCATGTGCGTTAGCGATGACCGCAGCGATATCGTCTAATGGTATTTGCCCTAGTTCCTTGCGTAGACCTTCAGTATCCTGCACCACCATAAAACCGCGTGATAGGAATAAATGGCGGCGGTCATCAGCTATTTCTACTATGCGGCCTATCATGGAGTTTACTCCTTAAAACCGGGATCACGTAGTTCACCTAGTGGAGATATTTTTACCATTCGTCCTTTTGCTTTTTGTAGAGAGCCTGCAGTTTTTGATATATAACCAAAAGCCTCTTCTTTGCTCCGGTTTCTAGCATCGACATTGGCCTCATTAATACCTGCCATAAAAATTTGTCCATTAGTACTAATGGTTGCAACTCTAGTCGATTGCTGAATGCCGTCTACTTCTAGCCTAACAAAGTCATCTATCATTAACCGCATTACCAACGGTTTTCCGGAAAGACTTTGAGTCAAGTCACGCAATCGTTTAATTCCTGAACTACGTACAAGCTGGTAAGCGTCAAATGTTGATACAACCTCTCCTTCCCACTTTCCTTTTTCGTTGCGGACAATCTCAATACAATAGTTACTGTCGCCTTTATATCCTTTGTAAGGCTTCGGTTCCCCATTAGGTTTTAGTCCGTGCCGATCAATTGCTTTGCCATCAGTAAATTCAATGACCTTGAGATTATCTTCAACGCGAGTACGTTTGCCATCAACTATCTTATGCACGCTAACTTTGTCATTGCCGAGCAAACTGTAAGCAGTATCATTATGCATCGCACCCTCGTGGCTATGATCTGGTTTGTGGCTCACCCAAATTCTTTGTATCGCACGCTCTACATGCTCGCGATAAGTCTCCCAAGGTAAAGGCATATTCTCGACAAGTCGATTAAGTTGTTTTTCTCTTGCGCTGGCACTTGCTTGCGCAAACCGTTGCATTAAACCTTGATCTGTAACGCCGATGACACAAGCATCAACTGCATGATGTCGATGATCGTTACGATTTTTTTCACCATTGAGCCCAAGTACATCATTCAAGCCAAACTTGGCTCGCAACATTGCTGTCATTTGTCCCGGGATAACGCGTGTTTTTGGACAAATCAATTGAACGTATTCACGTGCTATTTTGCTTAGATAGCGAGTGTCATTAAGTGCTCTGGCTAAAAAACCTGCATCGTCCTTAAGCCATCTTTGATAGCCATCCTCCGCAAAGCGGTATCGCTTAGCTTTAGGCATTTGCTCCGCTCTGGCGAGTATTTCGGCATAAGAAAATCCGGCTACCGTTTGCTTTCCAAACGCATCCCAAGGAGTATTGTTACCCTTAATTCGGTTCGCTTTGCGAAGTGCCACCGTCTTATTGTTGAGACTATCATCTAGCGTTATAGAGAATGGCAATATATGCTCAATTTCTACTTCGTTGCTGAGCAGCATGTGCGCGCTGATTTGAATCCCAGAGTATGGACAATGACGATCTGCTGGGTTAAAGCTGAGTTCTTCCCATAAAATCATTTTTTGCACATCTGCCGCTTTTACCCGCTCTTCGCTGATTTGTAGAATATTTGCCACATCGGTACGCAAGCGTGCGTTGCGTTTTTGATTCTCTGCTTGACGTTTATTCGCATCGTCCCGCTGATCTTTACTTTGTTTAAGATCTCGTGCGACTTCTACGATAATTTCACTAGGGTGTCCATAGCGTTTAATCAGCGCATTTACGACTAATCTAACCTGGTTCAGTCCGATATGAACAGTTGGGTTTGCTATACGTCCATAACGTTTTTCATCTGTGTCATTTGGGTTGCCTGTACCAAATCCGACATGGCGCTGTAGCGGCAGGCCGTAATAAGGAAGCTCTAATAAAATCTCACCTGTCGCTGATGCACTAATATTGCTATGGTGTGCGAAGCCTGCTGCCAGTACGGCTTTGTCGTAGGTTATAACGTTTTTTCTTAGCTCTGGAAGTATGCGGTTCAGCGCTTGTATACTTAGGCTTCCATATCCTTCCGGTAGCCCAATGTTGGCAATGACTTCCGCTTGGTCTTCGTCTATACCCGTTTCAGTAACAAGCCAGCGCATTAATTTTGCGAGATTTTCTTCTGTTACTAATTGATGCACTACAGCGTCTTGTTTGCTTTCGTCGAATGAAAACCATGATTTCCCAAAATGATCTGGTTTGCTCAGAATCGCGCTTGTCGTGTTGCCTTTAAGCTCCTGACGTTTCGCATCTTCAATATTAAATGTAATGGATCCTAAACCGAGTAATTTCGTTATTTGAGTGAATGAACGTTTGCTGTTCTCTTCGAGAGCCGCGACAATAATGTCTCGCTGCTGAATAGTTAAAGATTCTTCTTTGAGACCAGCACGCAGTATTCTGAGGTTATTTACTTCTTGGTAGACACGGAAGCGCTGCGTACTTGGTAGTGCGAGCGGCGCGCGCATCTCGTCTGGGAGTAGCGTACAGCGCCCGGGTGTGACAGGTTTGAGTGGACGTTGAAATAACAACGCATCTTTCAAATCTACTTTGGCTGTTTCGTTGAAAAGTGTCGGGTTGAATGTGGTTTGTTTTTGCCATAACGCTTCAAATTCAGCCTCAATCATTGCTCTGTCGATATATAGATCGTAGCTTTTATCGATGCGAGTTTTTCCGTCATCCCTAGTAACTTTACTTTCACGGAAACGGGCACGCACAGTTTTACCTGAACTGTCTCGTTTATGTAGCCATTCACCTACTGTGCGACAGTTTTCTTCAATAAGAGCCGATCGCAACTTACTAATTGCGGTTTTTAGGGCGCCGCTGTCATTATCTTTTTTATCGGTTTTACGATTACTTTTAAAGCCACGTCGCTGGTTGATATGAAAGAGTGCACGAGCGAATTCTTGTGGCGTCAACATTTCATCCAAGCCCTTGGCTCGTAGCGTATAGGGATTGAGTAGTTCTAGTTCTTTACGTGATTGTGCGTCAACAGGAAAAAAATTATGTTCTATAAGTGATTTAGTCATTCGCGCTTTTCGTTTTAATAAACGATCGCGACGGCGACGCGTAGCACGTGCTTCTCGGCGAGTAACGGCAAGTGATGAACCATCTTTTGGATTTCGTCCATCTGAAAAAATTCGTACTCCCGCCTTGATAACTGCTATCGGAGACGGCGGAATTTCTTGATCAAGTCTTATCATTGACCAACCTAAAGAGGTTGATCCTAAATCTAATGCCAACCGATACGCCATTTTGCCGAGCATCCTAGTTCCTTTGTTTTTTTATAACACATTGACTCTACAATAATATGCGACTATTATTCAAGCATTATCAGATTGGGATATGTGCTTTGGACGCTAACAAGCTGAAAGATGCACCAAATGAAAAGACCGCTATATGCGGTCTTTTGCTTTTTGCACGATGCGTTCTCTTTTGGGTATGCAATTTACCCCTAATAACATGGCGTGTATGATTCCCGAATGAACTTACCTACTCACTCCGCTGATGATCCGAATAATTCGGGTGATGCAGTGTCTCTCACTAGCGTTTCCCCTGTGTCGTCTTCAGCAACCGATACCATTTTGTCCGAGGCTACAGAGCCGGATGACTTACCCGAACCAATGTTGCCGCCTTACGAGGGCGTGTCCTTAAATAACGTTTTCGTGATTACTACTGCCGCACTGGCTGAGCAGGCGCGAATTGCTTTAATGGCAGCGGATGTGCTGGGCTTTGATACGGAATCGCGCCCGACTTTTGTTAAAGGTCAACATTCTAGCGGGCCGCATTTGATACAGCTGGCGACCGATACGCAGGCGTTTTTATTTCCGGTTTTGGATTCGCTTTATTTAGAGCCGGCCAAACAGGCGCTGGAAGCCAGTCATATATTAAAAGTAGGTTTTGGTCTGGGTGACGATCAGAGCCGTTTGCGTTCTCGTCTGGGGATCGCGCCACAAAATGTGCTTGATCTGTCGCGTGCAATGCGTAAGAAAAAGGGCAGTGACATGGGCGCGAAGTCGGCTGTGGCCTTGTTCTTCGGGACGAAGCTACAAAAGTCGAAAAAGATATCCACCTCTAACTGGTCATTAGTGCCATTGACTGAGCGCCAAATCAAGTATGCCGCAGATGATGCCCAAGTGGCTTTGCTGACTTACCGACATTGGTTGGCATTGCAGTCGTAGCCTTTGCCTTAATCGACACTAATTTTTTCTAATATTCAGTATGTTTATGCCGCGAGTGCTGCCTCGCTTCGACTAATTTGAGGCGTATGCTGGGCAGCCTTGCTTTGCAGCCTCAGAGCCAGCTCTTGCGTATATTTTGCCTGTGCCTTAACGCAAAAACCGCCGGAATATGGATTCATAAATCCGTGGTTAGTATTAGGGGCTAACTCCACTAAAAGTTCTGCTGTTTTGTTCTGGCGCAACTGCTGTAGGAGTTTTGCAGGATCAAACGCGGCTTCCCGTTCGGCCAAAATCAATCGGGTGGGGCAGAGCGCTTGTAGATGTGTGTATTCGCGTATGCGTGATCCATAAAATAAGTGTGCCGAAGCTATTTTTCTGGCTAAGCTGCTAGCAGCAACCATCCACAATGCGCTGGCGCCGACACTAAAGCCGATGACGTCGAGCTTATTTTCTGGATTGTGTGCTGAATTTTGTTCTGTATTACGTTCGGCGTTATGTTCGGCGTTATGTTTAGCCTCAAACTGCTGCGCCTCTAAAAGCGCGATGATCTTTTCTACATAGCGCGTCAATCCGCCTTGCGCAATAAACGCTTGATAAGCGACTTGCTCTGAACGGAAATCACTTTGCTCGTCATCAAAAGGTGAGATCACCAGACAATCTTGTCCCAGACTACGAACCAGGCTTGCCAGCGCTGGGGTTTTGCCAAAGACATCTGTGGCGATTAATACGGTCATAAATTTTAAACAGCTTTGGCAGCAGGTATTGTTTGCACTGAGCGTTTGCGCCCGGTTTGCAGTTGACTCGCGATGAGTCCCTGACTGCCAATTGGATAAGCAAAATAAGAAAGAGGCGCAGACTACTGGACTCGTCTTAAAACCACAAGTGTTTATTGAAGCCTGTATTGAAGTTAAGAGTTCAGTGCTCGTCTATATTTGCATTGATTTTTGCACGGAGTTGCGGCGAATTTGGCAAGTCAAACACAAAAAATGTGTCATTCCTGGCAGTGTAAAAAATTATCCTCATTGAGTGATTGACACCACGATCTGGTCTGGTAATACTCCGTTACATTTTGTTGAACTTCTGAAACATAAGAGGTTCACACCAAACAGTCAAAATCAATAATCAAAAGCTACTACTCTAGGGAGATTCTTCTATGTTGCGTCAAACGCTGATCGTCATTGCACTCGCCTCAACTCTTGTTACGGCTTGCAGCAAGAACGATAAAAATGGAAAAGATGATGCAGCTAAAGCCAGCGCAAGTGCAAAGGCCAGCGCAAGCTCCAGCACTAGCTCTGGGGCGGCTGAGCAAAGTCGTTTGCGGATTTCTCCCGAAGATATGTTGTTGATACAAAATAGCGCCTTGTCCTCCGGTCCAGTGATTACCGGGTCGGTCCAGCCTGAGCGCAAAGCGGATTTGCGTGCAGAGTTATCCGCAGTCGTTTTGCAGGTGCTAAAAGAAAATGGCGAAGTCGTAAAACGTGGTGATTTGCTGGTGCGCCTGGATGACACCTCGATCCGCGACAGCCAGCATTCTGCAGAAGAGGCGGCGCGGGCATCTGCGCAATCGTTTGATCAGGCGGAGCGGCAGTTTCAGCGTTTAAAAACTTTGCGCGCATCTGGCATGGTATCGACCCAATCTTTAGAAGATGCCGAAATCCGCCGCAATAATGCACAGAGCGATCTGGTCGCCGCAAAGGCAAAAGTAGTTCAGGCCAAACAGCAAATGCAACGTACCGAAGTGCGCGCCCCATTTGACGGCATCGTCAGCGAGCGCAAAGTGTCTGCTGGTGACACGGCGCAGATCGGTAAAGAATTACTGAAGGTCATTGACCCGACCAGCATGCGACTGGAAGGCCTGGTGTCTGCCGATAAAGTGAATGAAGTCAAGATCGGCCAGGCAGTCGTTTTTCATATGAATGGCTACGGTGACCAAGAGTTCAGCGGAAAAGTAAAGCGGGTTGATACCGCCGCCAACCCGACTACGCGTCAGGTTGAGGTACTGGTTGCATTGACTGGCGAAACGCAGCCACGCGTCTCAGGTCTGTATGCAGAAGGTCGTATCGAGGCCGGTAGCACTCAAACGATGATGATTCAACGTTCTGCCTTGGTCTTGGATGGCGACAAAGCCTATGCTTGGCAGATTAAAGATGGCGCAATTAAAAAAGTCAGCCTGATCTTGGGTACCCGTGATCCACGTCACGGTGATTACGAAATTCGCTCAGGTCTGGTGGTTGGCGACAAAGTCATCCGCAGTCCTTTATCTACGCTAAGTGAGGGTCAAAAGGTTGATCTGATTGCTGCGCCAGCGAGCGTCGAGCTGAAACCAGTCGCAAGTTCAGCCTCAACTTCAGCTTCAACCGCAGCCTCAAGCACGACTGCAACCGCAGCTAAAGCGTCGGAGAAATAATATGTTCTTATCTGACTTCAGTATTAAACGTCCGATTGCGATGATCGTGATCATTGTCGGCTTGATGTGCATCGGTTTTCTGGCGCTAAAAAAGCTCAAGGTCAACGAGCGTCCCAATGTAGAAATCCCCGCTTTGATTGTCTCTTTCCCTTATCCTGGTGCATCACCAGAATCCGTCGAGCGCGAGATTATTAACCGGGTAGAAAAATCACTGCAAAGTATTTCTGGCGTGGACAACATCAGCTCAACTGCTAATGAAGGCAGTGCCACTATTGTGCTGGGATTTACTTTTACCAAAAATATGATCGAAGCAGCGGAAGAAGTGCGCAATGCAATTGGTGCAGTCCGCTACAAGTTGCCGACCGAAATGCGTGAACCGATTTTGCAGCGGATTGATCCGAATGCACAACCGATCATGCAATTGGCCTTGTCCTCCAGTACCTTAAATCATGCTGAGATATCGCGGATGGCAGAAGATCAGTTGGCTGATAAGTTTCGTGCCATTGATGGCGTCTCCGTGGTCACGGTAAATGGGTCTTTAAAACGTGAGCTGAGTATTTTATTGCGTGCACAAAAAATGCGTGAGTACAACGTCTCCGCAGCAGAGGTCGTCAACGCTTTACGTAACCAAAACACCACTGCGCCAGTAGGTAAAGTCCGCGGCAAACTCAATGAAGAAAGTATCCGTCTGATTGGCCGTATTGAGTCGCCTGCCGAGTTTGAACAAATCGTGATCAAGCAGCGCGGTAGCGAAGTGGTAAGACTGGCGCAAGTCGCCACGATTAAAGATGATTTTGCAGAGATCAACGGCTTTAGTATCCGCAACGGTAATGCCAACGTTGGTATAGCGATCACCCGCTCACGCGATGCCAGCACGGTGAGCGTGGCGAATAAAATCCGCGATCTGACGACCGAGATCAGCAAAACTCTGCCTGCCGGTACCAAGTTTGAAGTGACCCAGGACGGTGGTAAAAACGCGGAGAATAGCCTCAACAACGTGATCGATTCACTGATGTTTGGTGCGGTCTTAACGATTTTTGTGGTGTATGTATTTTTAAATTCCTGGCGCTCTACCTTGATCACGGCGCTCAGCTTACCGACCTCGGTGATTGCTGCTTTTATTGCGATCTGGCTGTGCGGCTTTACTTTGAATTTTATGACTTTACTGGGTCTGTCGCTGGCGGTCGGGGTCTTGATTGATGATGCCATTGTGGTACGCGAGAATATCGTCAGGCATATGGAGATGGGATCAGACCGGCGCACTGCTGCGCTCAACGGCACCAGTGAAATTGGTCTTGCCGTTGCTGCGACGACATTCTCTATCATTGCCGTATTTATCCCTGTAGCGTTTATGCCGGGTGTGTCTGGCGAATGGTTTCGCCCATTTGCATTAACTGTGACCAGTTCCGTTCTGGTCAGTCTGTTTATCTCCTTTACGCTGGACCCGATGTTGTCGGCGTATTGGGGTGATCCTATCGGTCATCATGAGAAACCGAAGACAGGATTGAGTCTGCAACTCGCCAAATTTAATACCTGGTTTGATCATCAGGCAGATCGTTATGGCCGCATCATTGCCTGGGCTTTACATCACCGGATCTGGATGGCGTTGATCGCTATCATGAGTTTGGTACTGGCAATCGGCTTGTTTGGAAAATACGGCGGCACCAGCTTTTTCCCTGCCTCTGACAACGGTACGATTATCATTAATGTGCGCACACCATCGAGCTCCAGTATTGATTATGCCCGCTTAAAAGTAGAAGCTGCAGCGACACTGGCACGCACGATTAAAGAGACAGTTGCCACCAATAGCAACGTCAATTCAGCCGGTGGACGTGTGTATGTGGATATCGGCAAAAGTACGCTGCGTAAACGATCTGCAGTTGAAATCGGTGCCGAACTGCGTAAGCTAGTTGGTAGCCTGATCGGTGCAGAATATGTCGTGCAAGAAGACTTGAGCAATGGCGGCGGTAAGCCTGTTCAGATCAATTTTTACGGCACGGATTCTCGTAAATTGCTCCAGATTACCGGTGACTTTATTGAGAAATTACGCGCAGTCAATGGCGCGGTCGACGTCGGTTTGTCTGAGCAAGATCCTAAGGACGAATTGCAGATTGAACTCAATCGTGGCTTTGCCAATGCCTTGGGGATTTCTGTCAACGACACCGCACAGGCTTTGCGTGTAGCGTTTGCCGGGGTTGAGGTAGGCGACTGGGTAGATCCCACTGGCGAGGCGCGCGATGTGGCAGTGCGTTTGCATCCAGATGACAGAGTCAGCGCCGAAAACATCGAGCATTTGCCGGTAGCAGTCAGCGGTAGCGACAAGATGGTGCCACTCGACCAGATCGCTAAAATTACAATGGGTAAAGGACCGGCCAAGATTGAGCACTCCAACGGCAAACGGACGATTACCGTGTCTGCCAATACACAAGGGCGCTCGCCTGGTGAAGTCACGACAGATGCCTTGGCGATTGCGAAAGCGATCAACTTCCCGCCGGGCTTTGGCTTGGAATTAACTGGTTCGACCAAAGATCAGAAAGAATTATTCACCGAAATGATCACTGCTCTGATCATGGGAATCGGCTTGATGTATCTGATACTGGTCATGCAATTTGGCTCTTTTACCGCGCCCTTGGCCGTCATGTTGTCTCTCCCTTTAAGCTTGATCGGCGTCATGATTGCGCTGCTGTTGACGCACTCCACCATCAATCTGATGAGTATGATCGGTATCATTATGCTGATGGGGCTGGTCGCAAAAAATGCTATCTTGTTGCTGGACTGCGCCCGCAAACATGAGCAAGAAGGGTCCGGTGATGATAGAGAAGCCTCATTAATGTACGCAGGCCGTATGCGTTTGCGTCCTATTTTGATGACGACATTCGCCCTGATCGCAGGCATGTTGCCGGTGGCGATAGGCATGGGTGAGGGTGGTGAGTTTTATCGTCCGTTAGCAATTTCTATCATCGGCGGCACGATCACTTCCACCTTGCTGACCTTATTGGTGGTGCCGACTTTCTACGACAGTATTGAGATCGCACGCGACCGCATGTTTGCCAAGTTTGCGGATAGAAATAGTCGTTGGAATCCTATTTTTGCTTTCTTTGTTACCTTGATCGAAGCCTTGTTGACCTTGACCTTATTGCGCTTTGTGTTCCGCTCTTTGCTCAAAGGGTTTGCGTACCTGGTACATCACAAACGCGCTAGTGTTTAGCACAATGGATTTGGATTAAAGCTAATCCGAATTATTGAAAAACAAAAAGCCGTTCAGTTTAGACTGAACGGCTTTTGTTTTTGGCTTTGACTTTTGATGACGCTGTTGCTGGTGTTATTGCTGATGTTTGAGTTTGCTGCAGGACTGGATTCTCTCAATGGAAGTCAGCTTTGCATAAATCTGATATTTATATACTCCTGATATGTATATTTAATCGTCCAGAGAATCATTGGACAATAGACCATATTTTCATAAAATAAGGGGGAGTATATTGAAAGTGATCATAAAATGTCAAAGAAATCCCGATGACAAAGGTAGCGGCTCACTTATCACGGGTCGGGAACACATCTTTTCTTTGCTGATGTTTAAACCAATCTTTCAGCATCTGCTCTTCATATCTAAAGCCGCTATAACTGAAATCAGGTTTGGACTGAAAATCCATGTCGCGCAAATCTTCTTTGCCAGAGGCGACGACTTCCTGCTTATCATTTTTGAGTGAATAAGAGAATGACATTTTTGGCCAGTCGATGGCTTTGACTATCCGCACATCTTGTAGTCCACCTGCAAAGCCATGTCTGATTTCACCTGCCAGATCCAGATCAGTGACATTGATTTCTAGCTGGTAGCCATCGGGTAATCGTTTTGCCAGATCGGCAAAAATCCCATCAAATGTTTTAATCAGGTTGGCTTGTGCGTTCTCTTGCGTCTCGTTGGCGCTGCGGATGTCGGTAAATTTTTCTGGTGCTATCCAATTGACTTTGGCTTCGCCTGCCATGGCAGTTTGCGCCGTCAACATCAGACCGATCGCCATTAGCGCGCCCAAGATCGCTGTAGCTGCGTTGCTTACTTTGCTTGCTGGAAGCATGTTAATTCTCCTTGCGTTTGATGTTGAAAAGAGGGACGGATTCATCCTTAATCACTCCCTGCATTTCGCCCAGATATTCGGGGCTTAACATCATTGTAGCCATTCGCATCAATTCTAAAAGCTTGCTTACAAATTGATATGAATCGTAAGAATCATCCATGCAAATGGCTAGGGTCTGTCAGTCTGTTGACAAATAAATCTCACGATTTAATTGTCAACAGACCCTAGCGACCAGACCTTGGCAACGCTGCCGTTTATTTAACGGCATCGGCCTTGATAATCTCGTTTAAAACCCGACCCTCGCTGCCGCTAGGCGGGCGCACATGTAACAGGTGCGCCAGTGTTGGGGCGATATCGACGACTTCGGCATATTCCGCATAAGCACCCGGTTTAATCCAGCGCTTACCCATGATCATCAATGGTACGTTGGTGTCATAGTTATAAGGCGATCCATGTGATGTGCCGGTGGTGCCGCTGCCGAAGTACCAATATGGTTTGGTAACGATCATGACGTCGCCAGACACTTGCTGATTCCAGCCGCGTTGCATCAGCTTGGCTTGGCGCGAGTTAGGTAAATTGCCGTTACTCAACTGCGTGCGGGTGTAGGTATTTGCTACGCCAGGGTAGTTAGATAAAAAGCGGGCGATCGCGTTTTCTACATCTTCCCGCTTCAGGCCTTTTTGATCGATGCTTGGGTAATCCAGCATCAAGCTAGGAAACGAAAATTTGAGGACCAGATTCTTTAGTCCAAATTTTTCTGATAAATGGTCGTTGACGTCGCTCATCAGTTTGGCGGTATTCAGACGCTGCGCATCGCGCTTCTGTGACTGAGAAAATTCTGGCACATTAGGGAAGCCATGATCGGCGGTTAACACAATCAGTGTGTTCTCCAGTCCTACACGTTTTTCTACATCATCAAAAAAGCTGGCGAGCAGACGGTCAAGGCGTTGCAGATGGTCGTGCGACATACGGCTTTCTGGGCCAAAACTATGATTGATATAGTCGTGGCTAGACAAGCTGATGCCCAGCACATCGGGGACGCCCGCCGGATTGCGACCTAATTTTTCACCATCAATGGCAGCGCGGGCAAAGTCCAGCGTCAGCTCATCGAGATAAGGGCTGTACGGCAGTTTGCCGTAATAATTAGCGTCTGGCTGACCTGAGTCGCTGCCATAAATAAAAGGAAAACCACTGCGGTTATCTACCACCGCTGCCATACCTGGCGAATTATCCGGCGCATCGCTGGCATAGGCTGGTGCAGGTAACAAGGGTTTCCATTGTTTGCCGTAGAAGCGGTCTTGCGGCTTGGCAGCGCTAAAAGTTTTAAGCCAATCCGGGTTCTCTTTCTGGTAATAAGTGCTGGTGGCAAAATTACCTGATTTGCCCATGTACATGTATGCCGTGCCAGTTTTGCCAGCGAGCAGGATTGCACCACGATCTTTGCCTGATACTGTCACCACTTTAGATAAATTGCCATTGCTGTAACGCAGCTCATCGCCTAGCGTACTTACCCGTAAATTTGCAGGAGAGGTGCCATCGCTGGGTTTGGTTTCTTCGTTCAGGTAAGTGTAAGCGGCATCTTGTGTGCAATACATCGAGCTCATGCTGGCACGATCTATCCACTCGTTGCCGATAATGCCGTGTTGATAAGGATAAGCGCCCGTCAGCACCGCTACATGACCAACCGCCGTCACGGTGACGCCATGTGCCTGATGGCTGTCACTAAACCATGCACCCTGATCCAGCAAGCGGCGAAAGCCACCTTGACCAAACTGATCGCGATAACGTTGCACCTGTTCTTGCGGTAATCCGTCGACGACTAATACCACCACCAGTTTCGGTTTAATGACATTGTTAGCAGGGATTTTGTCGGCTGCTACAGCCGTGCCGGAAATGGACAGCGCGATGGCGGCTGCGCTGGCAGCAACGCATGTCGCCATCAATGCCCGCTGAAAACGGTGTAAACCTTGATGCGGAAGCTTGCTGCTACTGAGTGAATTGGATTTGGTCATGGCATATGAGATGGTTGAGATGGCAGATATTTTGCCAAGGACTATTAACAGTAATCTTTCGATTTAATCGTGAATAGCTTCTGAGCAGCATGTAAGAATAATAGAAAAACTCATATCATCACAGAGCAGAATTACATGTTGATGACGCGCTTACTTGTCTGATGTTATATGCCCGGCTTGGTATGTTTGACGATCGGTAAAAATACATACCGTATTTTTAACATCCTAAGCCTGTGAATATGCATCCTGTCCCAAATGCGCTTGAGCTTTTTTCGTGCTTTCTTACACTGTCAGATTTTAACGATGCGCACCTGGAGAAATACGACATGCGTAAAAAGATAAATTGGATTCGGGGTTTAGTGTCAACATTCGCTGCAACAGCCATCGTGGCACTGCCGTTTGCAGCGCAGGCGCAAGGCGATCTGGCGACGCTTGACCGCGACATGGTCGGGCCACGCTCGCAGATACTGGTACTCGGCACCATGCATCTGAACAGTCTGCCAAAAGACTTCAACCCTGCGGCACTGGACGGCGTATTAAACCGGCTGGCGGCGTTTAAGCCTGACATCATCACTGTTGAGGACCAGTCCGGTGAAGAGTGCGATCTTGCTGCCCGCCATCCTGCAAAGTACGGTGCCGAGTACTGCGATCCTACTGACGTGGCGAAAGCGGCTACCGGGCTAGATGTACCTGCCGCTATGGCCGAAGTGGATAAGACGCTCAAGGCCTGGGCTGCTCAATCCGTAAGGAATCAGGCTCCAACCCCAGCGCAACGGCGACGTCTGGCCGCGCTATTTCTGGCGTCAAATGAACTTGCCTCGGCCTACGTGCAGTGGCGACAGCTTCCAGAGGCGGAGCGTCATGTCGGCGATAGTCTGGACACTGCATTAATCGCAAAACTTAGACGGATGGAGACGGTGAATAACGAGAGCTACCAGTTAGCCGCGCGTCTTGCCGCACGCTTAGGCTTACAGCAGGTTTATGCAGTAGATAATCACACTGGTGATCGTATCGATGTGCCAGACATTAAGGCCTTTGTTAAGTCGATCGAGGCGGCCTGGGTCGCGGGCGGTGTGGTGTTGAGCGAGCGTGAAAAGCGGGAAGATGTCTTATCGAAGGCAAGCGATCTGCTGCCGCTATACCGTTCCATCAACGACCCGGAAGGCCTGCGGATACGCGCCGAAGCCAATGTCAGCGCAGCCTTACGGGCAAAGTCGCCAGAAGGCCATCCGCAAATGTGGGTTGCGGGCTGGGAAATCCGTAATCTGCGTATGGTCGCCAACATCCGCGAAACCTTCCGCGAACGCCTCGGTGCCCGCGTCTTGTCGATTGTCGGCGCCACACACAAGCCGTGGTTCGATGCCTGGCTAGGACAACTGCAAGGTGTGGATATCGTCGATGTGGCAGCGGTGCTGAAATAATGTTGAACTGTTACTGAGTTATAGCTGAACTGTTGCAGAACCAACACGCAACTGTCACTAGGAAATTTCAAGCAAAACCACATCGCCGATATCGCAGAATTGATGGCGCGCGGCAGCCTATTTCAGCTGCGTTGCGCCACCTTTATTTCCTTGAGTGTTCGCCAGATGCTTATCAAAAAAAGTCGCAATCGTGCGAAACACATGCTTCTGCTTTGCTGCGCCGGATATTCCGTGTTTTGCACCCGGGTAAGTCATCAGATCAAACAAGATGCCACGGTTGCTTAAATCATCGATGAGCTTGGTGGTATTGGTGAACAACACGTTGTCATCGGCCATACCATGTATTAGTAATAATGGTGACTTCAATCCATCCAGATGAGCAAACACACCGCTTTGGCGGTAGCCTGCCGGATTGTCTTTTGGGCTGTTGATAAATTGCTCAACATAATGCGTGTCATACAAGGCCCAGTCAGTCACCGGCGCGACCGATACACCCGCCGCGATTTTGTCGGATGCAGCGGACAATAAACGCAGACTCATAAAGCCGCCATAACTCCAGCCAAACACGCCTATCCGTTTGGCATCAACAAAGCTTTGCTGCGCCAGCCAGTTGATCCCTGTGACCTGATCGGCGACTTCATTTTTACCCAGCGTTTGATAAATGGCGTCGGTAAAGCGGCGCTCACGACGTGCAGATCCTCGGTTGTCTAGTTTAAAAACGATATAACCTTGCTGCGCCATATATTGTTCAAACAAGCTACCCCAATGACGTTGCACGGTTTGCGCGCCGGGGCCGCCATACACTTGCAAAAACACGGGGTAACGCTTGCTCGCATCAAAGTCCAGCGGCTTTTTGATGGAATAATACAGAGTCTGACCATCATCCGATGTCAGCGTGCCGTATTCAGTAGGCACATGGCTGCTGGCGTAACGCGCATACGGGTGTTTAGCATTGACTTCGTTATGTTCTATCCAGGCGATCAGCGTGCCATCTGGCTGACGCAGGCTGACTTGCGGCGGCGTGTTGGGATCAGACCAGGTATCAATAAAGACCTCCGCTTTGCCTGAGAATTTGGCTTCGTGCCAGCCATCGGTTTTGCTGACGCGTACTGGGGTATCGGCAGTACTGCCATCTAAGTTCAATGCATAGATTTGTTTGTCGGTGACTGCATCACGGTTGGAGCTAACGAATATTTTTTGTGCCTTCTCATCGACTGCCAATATGTTGTCGATACCCCATTCACCCTGGCTGATAGGGTGGATCAGTTTGCCTTGTAGATCGTACAGATAGATATGCTTGCGCCCACTGCGCTCAGAGGTCCAGATAAACTGCCGCGATTCTTTCAAAAAATAAGGCTTATCCATAATGCTGACCCAGCTTGCAGAGGTCTCTGTCAGCATAGTTGTTTGCGTCAGACTGCTGGCATTGACAGCGATTAAATCGAGTTGTTTCTGGTTGCGGGTCTGGCGTTGATATACCAGTGTTTTTGCATCCGCACTCCAGTCGGCGCGTACCAGATAAATATCTTTGTCTTTGCCAATATCAATTTGTTTAATTTCGCTATTTTCCGGATTGACCAGAGCCAAACTCACCAGCACATTGGCAGCACCCGCGTAGGGGTAACGCTGTTCAATGACATCAGTGCGGTCAGCATAAATCTCAAAGCGGCGGGCAATCGGGACCGGACTTTCGTCAAAGCGTTTAAACGCAATCGCAGTATCGTCCGGTGCCCACCAATAGCCGCTGGTTTGCGCCATCTCTTCTTGGGCGACAAATTCGGCTTCTGCGTTGTGGATCGTCCCGCCGCCGTCTTTAGTCAGCTGGCGCTCGGTGTTGGTGGTGAGGTCAAGCACAAATAAATTTTGATCGCGGATGTACGAGACATACCGGCCCTTGGGCGAAATTTGTGCCGACATCACCGCGCCAGATGCGATCTTGCGCGCTTTGTCGGTATGCGCTAACTCAACCAGATACAAATCACCGGCTAAGGGGACTAATAATTGTTTGCCATCTGGCGACCAGTCGTAGTCAACTATCCCGCGCAGATTGGCAATCCGTTCACGCTCGCGGCGGGCTTTTTCCTGATCAGAAATCTGCTCGTTGGCTTGCAGCACTTTGCTATCCAGCAGCAGGCGCATGCTTTGATCTTTGACGGTCAACTCCCATAAATCGAGCTGAAACTGATCGTCGTCGCGCCCACGCAAAAATGTTACTCGCTGGCCGTCGGGCGATACCTGCAAATTTCTGGGACTGCTGCCAGCCAAACTGGCGTTATCAAAAATACGTTCCAGAGTAAGACGCTCTGCCGATGCGGGGAGGGCCAAGGCTGCGAGTAAAGGGAATAATAAGGGGCGCATAAAAATCCTAGAAAACTGGATAAGGTCGTTAGCCAGCACAAACTGGTGAACTCTTGAGTTTTTCACTGCAGAGTATTGAGAAGGCAACAAGATAGCAAATAATGACTTATTTTGCTTCAAATCAATTTTTGGGTTTGGTTTGTCAGAATGCTAGACTAGAATTAAGGTGCATCAGTGTTACTACTTAGTTTGTGTTTGCTTTGTATTTGTTGTGCATCGTCGTACTGGAAAGAAAAAGAGGTTGCAGTGGTGTCCGATACATTTCTTCGTGATTTGATCAATATTATTCCGGTATCGATGACGGTATTGATTAATAACAAAATCGTCTATGCCAACAGGGCCGCTGCGATATTGCTAGAGGCAGAGAGTGCCACCAGCCTGATCGGGCGCCCGGTCAGTGATTTTGTTCATCCTCTGGATGCCAACCGATCGAATCAACGTTTAAACAAACAAGGTGCCAATTGGGCTAATGATCCTACCCAATTTCGTCTGCGGACTTGCAAAAATAACTTGCGCATGCTCTTAGTCGCAAGCTCGTCTATTCAGTTTGGCGGCGAGGGCGCAGTATTGCTGGTGGGGATGGACATGACAGCGCAGAGCGAAATCTCCGAGCAACTTCGCATCAGTGAGAAAAATTTCCGCCATCTTTTTGAGAATATGCAGGACGTGTATTACCGCACCGATGCGGCCGGAATAGTGCAAATGGTTGGCCCCGGTGTGCGCACCGTATTGGGCTATGAGCCAGAAGAAATTGTTGGTAAAAATGCCGAATCGTATTATCCGCATAACGAAGACCGCGATGCATTTAAAGCGGCAATTATCAAAGATGGCAAAGTATCTGACTTCCCAGGCCAGATGGTGCGCAAAGATGGACGAGTGATTGATATCTCTATCAGCAGCAAAGCGATTTACGACGACGCTGGTGCTTATGCCGGGGTAGAGGGCATTTACCGCGATGTGACTCAACGCAAAATGTTGGAGCGAGAGCTACAACTGCTGGCAACCACCGACACGCTGACCGGTATATTGAACCGGCGTGCTTTTCTGGAGCAAGCGGAACATATTTTTAAGACTAGCCAGCGCTACAACAATAGTTTGACCTTGCTAATGTTGGATCTGGACTACTTTAAAGCCATCAATGACCAATACGGACATCTCAGTGGCGATAAAGTGCTGACCCGATTTGCCCAAACCGTCACGCTGGAGCTACGCGATTCAGATGTATTTGGACGATTAGGTGGCGAAGAGTTTTGCGTTTTGCTGCAACAAGCCAGCCGCGAAGACGCCATCAGCGCAGCAGAACGGATACGTCAGCACGTGCAAGACCTAGTACTACATGCGACATCGGGCGAGCAGTTTCACCTGACAGTCAGCATCGGCGTAGCGACAAATTTAGAAAGCGATAAAAAACTAGGTAAGCTGCTGGAGCGTGCAGACAAAGCGCTATACGAGGCCAAGCGCAGCGGTAGAAATCGGGTGATGCTGGATCTTTGATATTGAACTGATATTTTAGATGTCCAATACTTCTGCGGCTCTCAGGCCAATATCGTGCCAGGAGCCGCATTTTATATGGACGATTGAATTTAGTAATTTTATTCCGCCAAACAATGCTGTTGTCGCTACCGCATCTAATTTCTATACTCTGCTAATATCCAAATCAAACCAATGGAGGAGTAGCATATGCAAAGTCGTTTCCAATCCGTCCGCACTCAATTCAACCAGCTCGGCATCGCCACATGTGCGATTGCGCTTAGCATGATGTTCTCCAGCCAGGCTGGCTACGCTGCACCGGATACAAACAGCGATCTCAGCAAGCTCAATGAAAAATCGGTCGCCACGGTAGAAATCCCCTTACTAGCGGGTTGGTATCAAGGCCATCTGGTGCATTACATCTCGACAGACATGTCCGATCAAAAGATGGCACAACAGGCTGATACCAATTACGTATCGCGCCTATCTAATGTGTTGCGTGCGCCAGTGCCGGGTCAGCCATCGGCAGTAGACCGCGTCTATAAATTGAGCAATTTTGAGCAAGGCAGCGTATTTCCCTCTGCACCAGAGAGCGTCGGCTACCGCAATAAAAGCGAGGCATACACGCCATTATGGGTCGTCTACATGGTCACCTGGCGCGATACAACAAAAGCCCATGTGCTGAAATCAGAAGAAGAAGTTTTGGATGCAACAGAGAAGCAGTTAGTCGACCTGACACCCACCAAAATTGTCGTCAACTGCCCAATTTTGTATTCAGCTAAAGATGGTTTGTTGAGCGGGCTGAAAATACATATTAAATAAAAATAATTGGTGTTTTTAGAGCCTTGAACTGAACAAGTCAAATTAAAGGCTTCCCTCTTTTAATTTTAAATTTCCCGTTTTTTATTCGCCTTATTTTTTGTTCAGTGAATATAGTCCAGAAAAGGCAGAAGGATCGATCCTTCATGAGCTTGCGGCGATTTAATCATCAATTTGAGTCGAGACATAACGCCTGCAATGATCTAAATAGGCCGCTTCGTGTAGCGCAGCTAACTCTACCGTACACTTCCACAGCCAATTGGGCGCCTCTTTACTAGACGGGTTACGTGTCAATTCTTTAAACCAATCCAGTGCAACTGATTCATCCATTTGTCGTACATGAGCCTTACCAACTATGGCGCCAACATAACGTGCAACTTTTACCGCTTCTCGCGGAGATAAAGTCTGAATTTCCAATTTTAGATCTTCTGGCCTAAGTTCCCTTACAAAGACCGATTTGCCTAATATGCGTCCGGTCATCATGCGCTCGCCAAGATTGGGAGAGAGATTTCTGGCACCTTTTACGACACGTTCTGCATTGACCAATGGCATGCCGCTATCTGGATACCGCGGAGCTTTTGCTGCTACCGCTTCTTTGATATCCATCAAGCAAATTTCTTGTCGTTTAGTCTTCACATCATCAACATCCAAAAGTACAGCATATCTCAACAGGCCTAGTGAGCTGCACCCTTTGACCCAATAGGCGGCATCCAAAAGACTGACATTATCTTCAAGATTCCTGCTGCGAATCTTGTTCACCAGATCGATAGCCCTTCCTTTCTAAAATACAGATCGGATGGCGTTTTGTTCTTTGGCTAGGATTGGCCAATATTTTTTTCCTAGCGGAATATGCGGCCGGACATCCGCAATACGTTCCCGTGCGAGATGCTTCCAGGTGCGATTCCGTGCTACTTTCATTGAAGCCCGGACCACCGCCGGTACTGGGATCGGCGTCTCATCGCCGATCACAAATTGCGATGTGTATCCATCCATTAACACCTCTAGCATATGCGCCGTCATAATGCCAGGAAGGTTAGAACCTCGAGCGGCGAATGCAAGAGACAACGCCAGCCTGATCAGATCATGGGCAGGATTGCCGATCACCGTTTGATCAAAGTCTCGGATTTGAAAATCAACTTTACCGTCAATATCAGCGACCGGTCCAAGATTGCCTATGTGGCAATCCCCGCAAATCCATATAGGTGGCCCTTCGGGTATTTTCCCCATACTGGATGTTTCAAGCCATTCGTAAAATTTTGATGTGCTACCGCGCACGTACGCACTCGCGGAGCTGGTCATTTTGAGATTCCGGGTGTGGGCTAAGACCGTCGCCCGATCAGAAGTTTGAGGGAATTGATGCTTTCGTTTCATAAGTAGCCGATATGTTTTCAAAATGGGGATAACAAAAGTTGACTAATGAACTTGACTAATGAACAGGTATTGTTTGTTCTTTTTCTTGTGACAAGGAGCCAAGCCGATTCTCCAGAACGACTATACTTGCCCTAGAATAACTGACGAAGCCGGAACCCGTTAACACAAAACCGAGATAAACCGAGTAAGGGATTGGGTCTAAACAAGCACAAAGCCACAAGCAAGCAGCGCCATGGCGCATTCTTGCATTTTGGCATCAATTCATTTGCAAGTTTCAATGTTAACAGACCTAAGCAAAAGCTTGCAGCGCGACAAAAGTGATAATCGCTATCAAGTCTTAAGGTCATTCAAACGCTATTCGACGAAAATGGATGTGAGCTAATCATTAAAGATCCGATTTTCTCAGATAACCAAATTGTGCAAATTAATTAATAGCCAAGATAAGAAATGTTGATGCGCACTCCCAAAAGGTCAAAGTTAAATGAAAATCGACAGTTGGCAGTTTTAGGTAATAATAAATTCTTTAAAATCCTGCTTGCATAAATCACTGATTTTTTATACAGTGTCGTCAGATGTAGAAAACCTGCTGATTTTTGTAAAAAACCCATCGGCACATTTCAAAAAATCATAAAGCGCAACATACCTGAAAGAAATTATGGACGACAAAAAATCCGATACCGGCTCAGACAAGAGCAAAGCTTTAGCAGCCGCACTTGCACAGATTGAAAAACAATTTGGCAAAGGTTCCGTCATGCGGATGGCCGATGGTGAAGTGGTAGAAGAAGTGCAAGTTGTGTCCACGGGTTCTTTGGGGCTGGACGTCGCCTTGGGCGTAGGCGGTTTGCCACGCGGTCGTGTCGTTGAGATTTATGGTCCAGAATCTTCCGGCAAAACAACGCTGACATTGCAAGTCATTGCAGAGATGCAAAAGTTGGGCGGCACTTGCGCATTTATTGATGCGGAGCATGCTTTGGATGTGGGCTATGCGCAAAAACTAGGCGTTAACTTATCTGATTTGCTGATTTCACAACCGGATACCGGCGAGCAGGCATTAGAAATTACCGATGCTCTGGTACGTTCAGGCAGCGTCGATCTAATCGTTATTGACTCGGTCGCTGCGCTCACCCCACGGGCTGAAATCGAAGGCGATATGGGTGATTCTTTGCCGGGTTTGCAAGCGCGTCTGATGTCACAAGCTCTGCGCAAACTTACTGGCAGCATAAAACGTACGAATACACTAGTTATTTTTATTAACCAGATCCGTATGAAAATCGGTGTCATGTTTGGTAGCCCAGAAACCACAACTGGTGGTAACGCATTGAAGTTTTACGCATCGGTTCGTCTGGATATTCGTCGTACAGGTTCCATCAAAGCCGGTGACGAAGTCATCGGTAATGAAACGAAAGTTAAAGTAGTCAAAAACAAAGTAGCGCCTCCTTTCAAAGAAGCGCATTTTGATATCTTGTACGGTGCAGGTATCTCCCGCGAAGGCGAGATTTTAGATTTGGCCGCTGACGCTAAGATTGTAGAAAAAGCCGGTGCCTGGTATAGCTACAATGGCGAACGTATCGGACAAGGTAAAGATAATGCACGGAGTTTCCTGAGCGAGCGACCGGCACTCGCGCATGAGATTGAAAACAAAGTTCGTGTGCATTTAAAAGTGCCGACGCTGCAAGAGTTGGTGACAGAAAAAACTAAATCAAAGCCAGCAAAAGCGGAGAAGGCAGAAAAAGCTGAAAAAGCGGAGAAGGCTGAATAGGCTTAATGTAAGTTGAGTCATTCTGATGCCGCAAATTGATTATTCGCAAACTTATTAGTTGCAAACTCACTAAGCGCCTGGCGAAATAGCCTAAACAAGCCATATTACGACGGCGGCCATTGAGTCAAAAACTCAAGTCAAAAAGTCCAAGCCGGAATACGCTTCTAATACAAGCATATTCCGGTTTTTTATTGAGCAGATATTTTGGGATATTTACTTAACCATGGCTAAATTAAAAATCAGTTTAAAAGCTAGAGCACTGCGCTATCTTTCTATGCGAGAACATAGCCGGATGGAGTTGGAGCATAAGCTCCAGCCTCATGCGCGAGAAGGCGAAGATATCTCGGTGCTTCTGGATTGGTTAGAAACTGCCAAATATCTGTCGGCCGAACGCTTTGCAGATTCCTTAGTAAATCGCCGTGTAGCACGTTTCGGCAATCAGCGGATACTCGCCGAATTACAGAGCCACCAGATGGACGGGCAAGAAATTGATCGCGTTAAAGCTGAGTTGGCGGAATCAGAGTTGAGTCGTGCGATCGATGTGCTGCACAGAAAATTCCCTCATTCCCCTGCAGACCATCTTGAGCGTGCAAAGCAGGCGCGTTTCATGCAGCAGCGAGGATTTTCTTCCAAAGCAATTCAGACCGCAATGCGCGCTCCCCGTGACGAAGATACTGATGAATAAGCGTCTATATATGGAGTTTTTTGGAAATAATAAAGATTTTCTCTAAGAAATATTAAGCAATATTCAGCAACTATAATTTCGGTAAAGCCTCTCCGTTGATATTATTGAAAATAATACTCTGGGTAGGTATATTTTAATTGTCCATATATTCATTGGGCTATAAGCCATTTTTATTTAAAGAAATGGGGAGTGTATTGCTGTTGAGCCGCACTCAGAAATATTAACCTTCACTGACAAGGAGAAAATACTTCATGACGGCTTCTCATCTTGTCGAGACGAATTACTTAGTTATCGCTTCATCTGTATGTTGAGCTCGTGTGAATTTATCTTTGGCATGAGGCAATTAATCTGTAGCGCAAGCCACAAAAAAAGAACCGATTTAAATTGTAGCTACGATCTTTGACGCAAAACGCAGGAGCTTACGCATCGACTTGTGCTACACTTCTCGGGATTTTTGCAGGGCCGCAAGAGCGGCTGTTATCGTAGAAACTGCGGTGACGACGCGCAATTGTGGCTCTTTACACTGAAATAGCCGCCATCAGGCATATGCCCTTACCAATATCCACTTCTCGCCGTGCACTTAAGCACACGCGCTCAATCCAAATCGACGCATTCGCTCGCGATGATGGATTGTGGGATCTTGACGCTCACATTACCGACACCAAAACCCGCGACATTCAACTTGCTTCTGGCATCCGGCCGGTTGGCTCACCGCTGCATGATCTTAGTTTGCGGATTACGATCGATACCAACTTGACCATTGTTGATGCAATGGCGGTCTCGGATGCGGTACCGTACCCAGGCTTTTGCAACACGATAGGCCCAGATTATAAAAAGTTAATTGGGCTTAACTTGATGATGCAGTTCCGGCAAGGTGTTAAAGAAAGAATGTCTGGCATTAATGGCTGCACCCATATTACCGAGCTAGCCCAAATTCTCCCGACCGCTGCGGTGCAAGCTTTTGCCGGTGATGTGATTGATACCCGCGATGGCGCCAGCAGTTCTGACCGCACTTCTGACAACCAGCAACAACCTTTTCAACTTAATCGTTGCCATGCGCTAAGGCTAGATGGCCCAGCTGTTGTGCAATATTACCCGCGATGGGCGGTGGCAAGTAGTTCGCCGCCTGACGCAAAATCATCTGCTTAGTTCGTTTTTACTGTTTTTATTTTTGTTGTTTTATTTTGTTTTGCCTATCAACTAATACCTCAGTGTCTGAAGGGAAGTCGTATGAAAATTCATGAGTATCAGGGTAAAGAAATCCTCCGCAAATTCGGAGTGACAGTACCACGCGGTATTCCATGCCTGTCCGTAGATGAAGCCGTTAAAGCGGCCGAAACTTTAGGCGGCCCAGTTTGGGTTGTCAAAGCGCAAATTCATGCTGGTGGTCGTGGTAAAGGTGGCGGCGTCAAAGTAGCTAAATCCCTTGAGCAAGTGCGCGAATACGCGACTGCGATTCTGGGTATGCAATTGGTAACGCATCAGACTGGGCCAGAAGGCCAAAAAGTCCGTCGCTTACTGATCGAAGAAGGCGCTGATATTAAAAAAGAACTGTACGTCAGTATGGTGACTGACCGTATCAGCCAGCGCGTCGTCTTGATGGCGTCCAGCGAAGGCGGTATGGACATTGAGGAAGTGGCTGAGTCACATCCAGAACTATTGCATTCCATCGCTATCGACCCGACTAATGGTCTGCAAGATGCAGAGGCAGATGATATCTCCCGCAAAATTGGTGTGCCAGAAGAGTCTATCGCTGACGCACGCGTTCAGTTAAAAGGTCTGTACGAAGCTTTCATGGCAACCGATTGTTCACTGGCAGAAATCAATCCTTTGATTTTGACCGGTTCGGGTAAAGTCATTGCTCTCGATGCTAAGTTCAACTTCGACGCGAATGCTTTGTTCCGTCAACCAGAAATCGTGGCTTACCGCGATCTGGATGAAGAAGATCCGGCTGAAATTGAAGCATCTAAATTTGACCTCGCTTACATCTCGCTCGACGGCAATATCGGTTGCTTAGTCAACGGAGCTGGTCTAGCAATGGCAACGATGGATACGATTAAGTTGTTCGGCGGTGAGCCAGCTAACTTCCTTGACGTAGGCGGCGGCGCGACAGCAGAAAAAGTGACTGAAGCGTTTAAGATTATGTTGAAAAATCCAGGTCTGAAAGCGATCTTGGTCAATATTTTCGGTGGCATTATGCGTTGTGACGTGATTGCTGAGGGTGTCATCACTGCATCTAAAGCGGTTTCCCTGCAAGTACCGTTGGTGGTACGCATGAAGGGTACCAACGAAGACATCGGCAAGAAGATGCTGGCTGATTCTGGTCTGCCTATCATCGCCGCTGATACGATGGAAGAAGCAGCGCAGAAGGTTGTTGCCGCTGCTGCAGCTCACGCTTAATAATCGCAAGGAACAGATATGTCCATCCTGATCAATAAAGATACAAAAGTTATCACCCAAGGTATCACTGGCAAAACTGGCCAGTTCCATACTCGTATGTGCCGCGATTACGCAAACGGTAAAAACTGTTTCGTCGCTGGCGTCAATCCTAAAAAGGCTGGCGAAGATTTCGAAGGCATTCCTATTTTTGCTAACGTATCTGAAGCAAAAGCGGCTACTGGCGCAACAGTTTCTGTTATCTACGTACCACCTGCAGGTGCTGCTGCCGCGATTTGGGAAGCGGTCGAAGCGGACCTCGATCTGGCAATTTGCATTACCGAAGGCATTCCTGTCCGTGACATGATGATGCTTAAAGACCGCATGGCAAAATCTGGCAGCAAAACGAAATTGCTCGGACCAAATTGCCCAGGCCTGATCACACCAGACGAAATCAAGATCGGCATCATGCCAGGTCATATCCATCGTAAAGGTCGTATCGGCGTGGTTTCCCGCTCCGGTACATTGACTTACGAAGCAGTAGGCCAATTGACTGCATTAGGTCTGGGTCAATCTTCTGCTGTTGGTATTGGTGGTGATCCTATTAATGGTTTGAAGCATATCGATATCATGAAGATGTTCAATGATGATCCAGACACTGACGCGGTTATCATGATCGGCGAAATCGGCGGCCCCGACGAAGCCAATGCATCCTATTGGATACGTGACAACATGAAGAAACCAGTCGTCGGCTTTATCGCTGGTGTTACAGCGCCTCCAGGCAAACGTATGGGTCATGCTGGTGCTTTGATTTCTGGTGGTGCTGATACGGCACAAGCTAAATTAGACATCATGGAAGAGTGCGGCATCAAAGCAACTAAAAACCCGTCAGAAATGGCGCGTTTGTTGAAGGCGATGTTGTAGTCTCAATGTCGGACTAAGTTGCAATTTTGAGCAACTTATTCGGGGTTACATCATAAAATGGGGAGCTTTGCTCCCCATTTTACTTATCTTTATGCAACAGTTCCGCAGCTTGGTGTTAAGCTTGAATAATGATCTTCAGCATTGCTTGGGATTATTATGATTTATATCTTTTTATATTTATAGAACCTGATTTATTTCTCATATTTAATCACTATTCATGTCATTTCAACGCGTATTAGAGTTTGCGGGTCTCTCGGATACGGGACTGGTACGAGCACAAAACGAAGATGCCATAGAGATATGTGCCGAGGCGGATTTTGCAGTATTAGCAGATGGTATGGGCGGATACAATGCTGGTGAGATCGCTAGCAAAATGACGGTAGACATTATTACGCAGCAGTTACTCCTCAAAAAAACATCTACTTTTTCTTCTTTATTTGCGCGCCAGACATCGGTTGCCGCGAAGTGGATTAAAGAAGCAATCGAGATGAGCAATTTTCGTGTCTGGGATGCAGCACAGAATAATCCCGAATTTATTGGTATGGGTACCACCGTTGTCGTTGCGTTTTGTCATCACGATAGACTCCTTGTTGCGCATGTGGGCGATTCGCGTGTCTACCAATACCGGTCCAACCGTTTACTGCAGATTACGCACGACCACTCAGTATTACAGGCGCAAATTGACGCTGGTCTGATTAGCGAAGAGCAAGCGCAGTATTCTCCGATTAAGAACTTGATTACCAGAGCAATCGGTGTGCAAGGTGAGATTGAGGTGGAAATTAGCGAGCATGTCATTCAAGAAGAGGATATTTATCTAATGTGCTCCGATGGCTTGACCGACATGCTCAAGCATGATGAAATCGAAACCACAGTTAGTCTGCATAGAGATAATTTAGCGCTTTGTTGCGAATTGTTGCTACACAAAGCGAATGAATTAGGTGGTCGGGACAATATCTCGATTATTCTAATAAAAGTGAATGGCTTAAAACAGCATTCGCCAATGCAGCATATACAGCAGCTTTTTTTCAGTTAGTTTTATAGAAAGAACTTACGCAAAAATGCTCCAGCCGCGATGCAGATACCATTTATACACGGCATACTATAGTACGACTCTCCTCGCTAAGCCTTGCGGGGACAATTGTGCGTAAGTCCAAATAGTTAGATTTTGTTTTTTATAGAGAGCACTATGGCGAAAATCGTCGTTACTTTCAACGGACTGGTCCAGCAAGAACTGTCAATCCTAAAATCACGCATAACGGTGGGACGACGTCCGGGTAATGACGTTGTGATTGATCATTTGACCGTCAGCGGTCAGCATGCGGCGATTGACACCACTAGCACAGGGTCTTTTGTTTTGGATTTAGGAAGTACCAATGGCACTTTGGTCAACGGACAGCCAATTAAGAAGCACCTTTTACAAAACGACGACATTATTGATATTGGTAAATATAAGGTTCGATATCAAAATGATTCAGAAAATTATGACTTGCCGGACGCAGCACTCAAAATAAAACCGTCCTCCCTGAGCGTATCCACGGTATCCGCACGTATTCAAGTACAAAATGGTGCTAACGCTGGTCGAGAGTTGGTTCTGAATAAACCAGTTACGACTATCGGTAGCCCAACTGTCCAGGTCATTGCAATTACTCAACAAGAACAATCTTTTTATGTTGCACACGTCGATGGCGCCTCAAGTCCCAAACTAAACAATAAAATAATTGACAAGCAGCCACAAAAATTGGCTGACGGAGATGTGATTGATATGTCAGGAACAAAGCTTATTTTTGTAATTACATCAAAAAATAAATGACATAAATTTGAACTAGTTGTTTTGCCTGACAAAATTCGTCATATTTTGATTTTCTCATACACTTTTTTTGTCAGTTTATTTTTAAAAAGTAAATAATATAGGGGTGGCACAGGGTTTGCTAATTCAGCTTATGTAAGACAGAACAAATTAATTTATTTTTTTAAACTAGGAGTTTTAAAATGAAATCCACAAAAATGACACAACGCGCGCAAGCTGGTTTTACTTTGATCGAATTGATGATTGTTGTAGCAATTATTGGTATTTTGGCTGCAATCGCACTACCAGCTTATCAAACTTACCTGAAAAAATCGAGATTCACTGAAGTTGTTCTCGCAACTGGTGCTGTTAAAGATATGGTTGATATCTGTTTCCAAACAACAGGTGCAACTGCTTTAGGTGCTGGTGTTTGCGATACTGCAGCTTTAATCGGCGCTACTGCTAATAACACAGGCGCTCAAGGTAATTTTGTTGCTTCTGTCGGTATTACTGGATCTACTTCTGTAGTAACAGGTACAGCAAACACGATAAAAAGTTTGAATAGTGAAACATTTATTTTAACGCCAACAGTAGCAAATGCTTCATTGACTTGGGCAAAGAGTGGTACTTGCGTAGCTGCTGGTATTTGCTAATAATAGATTGTAGAGATTGGCGTGGAGCATCGACTATGATTCACGCCATTTTAATTTCATCCAAATATAAAAATATTGACGAAAATTCATAGATGGGAATTATATGAAATTCCAAAAATCTATTCAAGCCGGCTTTACACTAATTGAACTGATGATCGTTGTTGCAATTATTGGTATCTTAGCCTCCATAGCATTACCTTCTTACCAAACATATCTTAAGAAATCCAGATTCACTGAAGTCGTTTTAGCGACAGGTGCGGTGAAAGATATGGTTGACATTTGTTTTCAAGTTAGTGGTTCTGCAGCTCTAGGTGCTGGCGTTTGCGACACAGCAGCGCTTGTCGGTGCGACGACAAATAATACTGGAGCTCAGGGAAATTTCGTATCATCGGTCACGATTACTGCTGCGACCTCAGTGGTTAAAGGTACTGCAAACACGGCAAAAAGTTTAAACAGTGAAACGTTTATTTTGACGCCGGCAGTGGCTAACGGATCGCAGACTTGGGCAAAAAGTGGTAGTTGTGTAACAGCAGGATTATGTTAAAGGTTGTCGGTTAAATTAACTAATACCGATTGGTTGTGGACTTGGACGTTTGGTGGTGAGCATTAAACTAATTTTTATACGTTACGCCTTGCAATATATTAATAGTTAAAATCGTGAAATATGGATTTGTAAAAATATTATGCAATTTTTTAGATATGTTCAACGCGGTTTCACTCTGGTCGAATTAATGATTGTCGTTGCAATTATTGGTATATTGGCTTCGTTAGCGCTACCGGCGTATCAAAACTATCAAAAGCGGTCGAGATTTACGGAGATCATTTTGGCAACTGCTGCTATAAGAGAAATGGTCGATGTGTGTTTTCAATCTACAGGTGCAACAGCATTTGCGGCCGGCACTTGTGATACCGCTGCATTAATAGGCGCTACTCCTATCAATACGGGTGCACAAGGTAATTTTGTTGCGTCCGTCGTGATTTCGTCCGTAATTCCGGTAGTAACGGGTACTGCAAATACGACAAAAAGTTTTAATAGTGAGACTTTTATACTGACTCCAGCTATAGCTAATGGATCGATAAAATGGTCAAAAGATGTTAGTAGTACTTGTATAGCTGCTGGGTTATGCTAATCTGTGGCATGCTTTTAGATGCAAAAGTAAGTATAAAATAATTACCGATTGTCCTTCAATTTATTTGGATGCTAGAATCAAAATTGTCGAAATTAAAAAAACACACCGTTATTGGTGTTTTTTTTTGACTAATAAAGTAAGTATTAATTTAAATATTAATTTTGTCTAGATGGTAACTTTCGTTGGATTACTTAAGATTTATGAGACATTTTAAATATCGGTTTATATCCGCAGGATGTCATTTGGTTTTATCTGCACTGATAGCGGCGGCAGTGACTGGTATAGTTTTATTTTTATGGTTTCCTTGGCCATACAGCGAAATATGTGGGGGCTTATCCTTACTGTATATATTGATATCGGTTGATGTCATATTAGGCCCCTTGCTTACGTTTGTTGTTTTTGATGTGAAGAAAAATAAACGTCATTTGGCTCGTGATTTGATTGTTATTGTAATCATTCAAATGATGGGCTTGGGTTATGGTGTCATGACTATTTTTTCTGCAAGACCAGTAGCACTCGTTTTTACGTCAAAATATTTTCGGGTTGTAACCAGTTTTGAGGTGGACCAAAAAGAATTGTCGAATGCGAAGCCCGAGTTTAGGACTCTTTCAAAAACTGGACCTATATTAATCGGCATGAGTACTAGTAAAAATTTAGCTGAGAATGTGAATGATATTTCAAAAGCAATGAATGGCTTTGACGCTGGATTACATCCATCTCTCTGGGACTCTTATGATAAATCGTATGAGCAGATTATAAAAATATCCAAACCTGTTGAACTCCTGTTTAGCAAGTATCCTAAGTTGTCCAAGACAATAGAGGCGGCGGTTGCTAAATCTGGTGTCAAGCGGCAACAGCTTCGCTATTTGCCATTGATCTCAAAAAATGCGAGCTGGGTCATTCTGATCGATGTTAATAGCGTTCAACCTGTAGGATTTGCTCCGATAGATGATTTTTTATAATTATTTAAATGGCAATTAAAGATGTTAACAAATTCCATTTAGTCCGCACCTCCTCAATCCTGCGGAGAGGCGCAAAAAATTCGAATTGCATGCCGCTATCTGAACAATAATTGTTACTTGCAAAAGATGATTCTTGCATTGATAGCGACGTTAATGTTTTTCGCTACTCGACTAACGCCAAGGGATTTTTTCTGAGAGTGTGTAGGAAAGATATATTTAAGGAATATTTTGTTTCAGCCTAAACGGTTAATTCTATTTAATTGCATTACCAATAGTAATTACTTTGAAAATAACCACTAAACTCTCACTCGCAATTTTTGCTCTGTTGTTGCTGGTATCTTATATCCATCCACATCATGTTCATCCTTACAGAACTTACTACCATGATTTTTTGACTATCTTTGGTCTGTTAGTTTTGTCTGTCGGCATTTTGATTGCGACCACACCTCGATTAAGTTTTCCTCAACTTTTATTGATACCAATCTTATTGATTGGATTTGTGTTTTTACAGCTCACTGGAAATGTAGCGTCGTCGTTGCCCGATACTTTAATCCCATTGTTGTACATCGCATTAATCGCGGTAGCATTTATTATTGGGGCGACATTCGCGATTCAAACACAATACGTTGAGCTAATCTGTTTGTCCTTTGCGATCGCCCACTTATTAGCAGGTTTGTTGTCCGTCATCATGCAATTGGTACAGATTACGGGGATTGATGCTACGCCTGCTGTGATGTTTATCGCACGTGAATCACAGCCTTTTATGCGACCTTACGCCAATGTCGCGCAGCCAAATCAACTCGCTTTGCTATTCTGTTTTTCTCTGGCTTCGGTCTGGTACTTATATCAGCGACGATTTTTCAATCAATGGGCTTCTGTTTTATTGGTTTTAGTATTACTGATAGGGCTAGCGCTGACGCAGTCACGCATAGGCTGGATGATTGTTCCGGCTTTTGCCTTAGTTTGTATGTTTAAAACTCAGGATGGTCACTCTGTCAGCAGATGGTTTTTAGCTGTGCTGGTATTGCTGTATGCCGCGCTGGTCTTTGGTTTGCCTATCATGGGGCAGCATGTTGGATTTGCTAGCGGCTCGGTTGCTGAGCATATTGGTGGTCGTTCTGAGCGTATGGTGTTGATGCAGCAGGCTTGGCATATGGCGACTCAGCATCCCTGGTTGGGCGTTGGCTGGTTTGGTTTTGGTGCAGAACAAGTCAGGATTGCGGCGGATTTTGGATCGACTACTTATGCAGAGCACTCACATAATTTGATTTTAAATTTGGCCGCCGAATTAGGTTTCCCTGCAACGATATTGATATGTTCAGGCTTGGCCTGGTGGGCTGTTCAATGCTTTTTTATCAAAGCGGTGACGGTGCCGATCCGTTTTGCGGGTTTATTTTTTGTCGCCGTGTTTGTGCATAGCATGGTTGAATTTCCGCTTTGGTATGCCTTTGTGCTGATACCGGTTGGCATATTGATGGGTATGGTGCATCAGCTGCGCTGGCCCTCTGAGGGCGTATTGCTTGGGCGCCCTGCTAAAAGTGTGATTGCTGTCATCCTTGGCGGTGCTTTTTTATTCATGGCATTGATTACCTGGGATTATCAGCGGGTGACGACAGGTTTTCGGGTTTTGCGTTGGCAGCAATCGGGGTATGTAGTGGATATCAGCCCAAGTGAGCGGCCCGCGTTTACTTTATTCCCGCAGTTTTTTGATTATTTTAAATTGACTAAAATGGTCGCGCGCGAGGGTATGTCGGATACCGAAATCGCATTCGCGGAGCGCTTGAGCCATCGTTTTGGATACGTGCATGTGTTGAGCAAAATGGCAGAAGTATATACCTTAAACGGTAAGCCAGAACAAGCGGCACGTACGATGCAAACCTTGCAGCGCCTACATCCCATTTCTTATCCTGAATACTACGATTATTGGAAAGCCCAAGCAGCTTTAGATGCTCGTTATGAGGTGGTTTTTAAGACGATGCCGGCTCGGGATGCGCAATAGTTAGATGCTAATTTACTGACTTGAAGTTTTGTTTTCAGTAAGCGTAATATTAAATACTCGCTGGTAGTATTTAATATTGTCCATAGATTGTCTGGACAATAGGGCGGTTTTACGAAAAATGGTGGGGAGTATGTTAAATATGAGTCTAGTTTTTTGCTTCAGTGAGCGTTGAGGCGAGGCGCATACGCATCTCATACGCGACTCATGCATTCTCAAATCAGACGGTGTCATTCCGGCAGGTTTTAAGCCAGAATCCAGTGATGTTGATCGCTTTACATATCAAACATAAAGGTAGTGGGTGCGGTGTCAGCGGGTTGTCAATGCGGCGTCAAAATGACGACGCTGGATTCCGGCTAAGACCATGCCGGAATGACCCAAGAAACCAACTGCTTGTTATCGGATAAGAGTTTTAAAAAACCGGCCCAAAATTCCGCCCCAAATCTCCGCGCCCCAAATCCCATCAATCCCAATCAGCGACTAAGAATTTTTCACTTCGCTATTGATTGCTGATAGCAGTCTGCCAGTCGCTGGTAATCATAAAAATAGCTGTCTTTGGCTACACGGGCTTTGTCGCAAGATGGTTTGAAACCAGTCTCCTTCTCGTTGTACAGCATCCGGATTAATACTTTTCCGGCATCATTTTTGTAGAGATCCCATTGAATATTCGCGGCCATCGGCGCGACCTGTTCACCACGCCATAAGTTATTGGAATAATCGTAAGCAAGATTTTTTGGCTGTGGTGTCGCCATGCCCGGTACACCGAGTAAGGATGCTAGCGGGATAATGGTTTCGGCATGGGCAAATCTTAGTTTGGCTGCGTGTGCGTAATTCCCCGCCGCGATGAGCTTGGCTTCAGTGAAAAAGTCATCGAGCAGCGTTTGCGCCATCCGCCAGGTGACTCCTTTGGCTCCGGTAAAGCCAGGGCCTTTACTGTAGAAGGTAAGTGCATCTTGTACAGAGGCAAAGACTGCGGCTTGCTCGGCGGGCATGTATTGTGAGAAGTTGGTATGCGCCTCATCCGGCATATCGGCCGATGCAGCATACAGGTCATACAAGGCCAGCGCGGCATCCAGTGCTGAGGCGATTACTTCATTGCCATCGCCTTTGAGCGTGCTAACAAATTTACCATCAGTACTCTTGTATGTGACCGTGCCCTCGTTGCTCGCGCGATAGCGATTCTGGTTTAGCCCCGAAATAAAGGCGGGTGTGAATAAACGTTGCAGTACCGTCTTTGCGGCGACGGCCAGACGCGGTTGCGCCAATATACTGGCTTCTGCTTTACTTAACTCATTACTATCCAGATAGGTCTGATAAGACTGACTTGCTTGAAAGGTCGGAAATAGCGGATCGGCTGGATCGCTGACCAGATCCTGTTTTTGGCTCAGTTTATGGAAGTAGTGTAAGAAGCGGTCTGTACCTGCTGGCCGGCTGCGATGATCTTGTTCTGCACCCGGTGCAAGAGACGCCGGATAGGTCACGCTGGAGGCGAGGCACGCTTGTTGCGCGATTAAAGACTGGGTAAAGAAATAACCGCTATCCACTGCGCGGTCTTTGCCAGACGTAACGACCACAATTTGGCGTGGCGCTTTGTCTGGTGTTGCACAATCCAGACTCTGGAACAGCGTTGGCAGACGCTGGCGCAAGCGTTGCGCCAGTTGCGTGTGTTCTGCGATACCTAACTGGGTTTCATTGCCGTAGCCTGGCTTGCTGATGCCAGCGACGCCATATCCCAGCGAGGCATTGGCTTCCATGACTCGCTGAATATCTGGCCCCAGTTCTGCTCCCAATGATGTCAGCGCTTGCTCCTTTTCAGCTAACTTCCATAGGTTATAGAAGGCGAGGTCGACCTTCATCCCAGTCAAACCCCGTGAGCCATGTCTTGCCAGCATTTGTGTATAAACTGGCTGATAGCCCTGTGGCGCGGCCTCATAACTAGAAATGGCTTGCTGAGGTTGGTAGGGTGTTTTGGTGCCGTAATACGCTGGCTGCGCGCTCGCCGTGTTGAGGGCAAGCGCGGATAACAGGATTACTTTAGTACAGTTAATGATCATATTATTGGCTTAAAAGTCTACGCGGGCACTCAGGCTGACTGTCCGTGGTGCGCCGACATTCAGATAGTTCTCCTGATAGTAAGTCCAGTATTTACGATTGGCAATATTGGATACATTCGCACGTAAGCTAAGAAATTGTTTGCCAATCCGTGTGCGGTAATTTAAACCTGCATCGAACAATTCATAGGCTGGTAAGGTATTAACATTAGCCGCGTCCATCGGCAATTCACCCAAATACTGGGTTCCTGCATGCAGCGCCAGACCGGGCAGTGCCTCTGGACGCCATGTCATCTGCAATGATGCCTGACGGCGTGGGGCTCCTACAGCGAGCTTACCACTATAGCCAGGTGCCGCATTTTGCAGAGTCGCGTCCAGCAGCATGATGCCGCCTTCTATCGATAGATTTTTAGCTGCTTGCACCACAGAATTAAATTCCAGACCTTGATAGCGGTTCTGCCCATCCGTTACAAAAATATTTGCGGCATTTGAGTACTGTGCGTTGCGATCAATGCGAAACAGAGACGCGCTGGCATTCCATACCTTTTGCTCGGTTTTGATGCCGATTTCGGTCTGCTTACTTTGCAATGGCGAAAAGATTTGATTGGCGTTGATTGCTGATGTTGGTGCGCTAGCTGCTTGCTCTAGCGCTTCAACATAGCTAGCGTAAATGGTGGTATTGGCCATTGGCTTATACATGACCGCGATTGTTGGCGTACTTTTACTTACTGGATAGTAGGCAGTGAAGATCCCCTTAGTGTTATACGAGGTGTCAGTAAATCGTGTATAGCGCAGACCCGCAAGTACTGACCAGTCATCGCTGAACTTGATGGTGTCGCTGGCGAAGCTTGCTTCTTGCCGGGTATGCTCATCTTCGTACTTGCCGCCACTGTAGTTGACGCTGGCCACGTTAAGGATGGTTGGGGAATACAAATTGCCGACGCCCAGATAGGTTTTTGGAGTGACTACCGATGATGTCGATACCAGGTTTTGCGACATGATTCCGGCGACTATATCGTGTTGCAGGAAGCCCGTATCAAACTTGCCGTTGATGCTGGCTTGCACCTGATCAAAATGATAGCCGTGTAATTCTGAGGTGACCCGGTCTCTGTAATTGCCGCTGTTGCTAGTGATGTAGTACTGATCTTTTTTGTAGATACGGGTAGAGTCCGACAGACGGTAAGAGGCGTTGGCAGTCCAGTTTGGCGCCAGACGATAATCCAGAGCAGTGGTCGAAATTAAATAATCGACATCGCTTGCCGCGCCGACACTATTTAAGCGACTTCCGCCATCTATTGGCGAGGGTACAGCGAATAACGGTGAAATCACCACATCAGTGCCGCCAACAGTCCGGCGACGCTGGTAAATCGTGTCATATGACAAGGTCAGATCATTGGTCAGGCGTCAGTCCACATTCGCGCTGCCTGCAGTGCGATTGATAGAGCCGCTTTCTGCAGCCACGCCGCCATCTTCGTGTAATAAGTTGAAGCGATAGCCGAATTCGTTGTTCACACCAGCGTGACCGCCGATATCAAACTGTTCCTTGATTGCACCACCTTGCTGGTAACCCAGGGTTGCACTAAAGCTGCGTTCGGTGGTCGGACGTTTGCTGACATAGTTAATAATGCCGCCTGGCGAACCAAAGCCGTACATAAAGCCGGATAAACCCTTCAGCGCCTCAACGCTTTCAAACATCTCCAGCGGCATTTCGGTACCGCGATTGATATTCGCCAAGCCGTCGATTTTGTAGCCGTTCAGATCGTCCAGCCGCAAGCCGCGCATTTGTATGGTGGCCGGATGTGTGCTGATAGGTGGGCTGATCGCGGTGACTGACGCGTCATATTTAAATACTTCAGAGACACTGGTTGCCAGCCGATCTTCGATTTCATCACTGCTGACGGCTTTGGTCGAGAAGGGCGTGTCCAGCTCCGAACGGCGTCCCAATGCGCCGCTGCTGACGCTGTCGCTTAATTTTTTCTTTTCAACATTTGCCTTGATTACTACTTGAGCGGTTGTGCCGTTGTCACTATTGTCAGTATTTTCAGCTGCGATAGCCATCGTCGTTTGTAGTGAGGCGGCGCAGAAACCAATATGTGCCAATGCCAGATAGATGCGCGTGTAACGCAGATTTTTTATGGAAACAGAATGAGAAGTCATAGGTGTCAGTAAAGTCAGTAAAGTGGTTAGCACGCCGTTGGCTAATCCCGATGATGAATTCAGTTTGGCAAGCGCTTATTTTGGAACGTGCAATATAGTCAAAACATATGACAGGGGTATGAATTGATGCCGTGACTGCAAAGAGATGCTTAAGTCAGGAGAAGAGTTTGCAGGATGCTTTGATATCAGAGCAGAGTAGGCGTTTTGGACGATTCATATTGCCGCCGGCACTTACAGGCTGTTGCGGCCAATTGTGGATGGTCTGTGGATCGCTTCTATATCGTTTGTAGATCGCTTGTGGCTGAGTGCAGACTCTTGGCCGGGACAGGCGATTTAGCCTGTCCATTTTAACTGGTTGATTAGACTTCCTTGCTTTTTAATCAATAAGAAGATTTAAATACTCGTAGGTAGTATTTTTTATTGTCCAAAGATAACCTAGAGAATAGACCGATTTTATGAAAAATGAGGGGGAGTATATTGAAATTGGCTTCTATTTCAGCAGCTATTTACCAGTTTTAAAGAAAAAAATGGTACTTAATCTCCGCGCTTAGTTTGTTTGTTATCGCTGTCCAATTTCAATTCAATTTCACCTCAAATAACCCATTTGCCGGATTAATTTGCTGATCAAGCAGCGCCATCCACCAGACTTACCCAGTCGCCAGATTTGCCACCGTGTTTTTCTAATACGCGGATGTCGCTCATTACCATGCCGCGATCCACTGCCTTGCACATATCGTAAATCGTCAGTAGGCCGATTTGCACCGCGGTAAGCGCTTCCATCTCTACCCCAGTTTTACCCAGAGTTTCTACTTGCGCATTGCAATGGATGCTGGACTGATCAGTGTCAATGCTAAAATCCACGGCGACTCTGGTGAGCGCCAACGGGTGACATAGCGGAATCAGATCAGCGGTGCGTTTAGCTGCCATGATGGCGGCGATGCGGGCGATGCCGAGAACATCTCCCTTTTTTGCTGTACCTTCAGCGATGATGGCAAGTGTCCCCTGTTTCATGCGGATAGTGCCGCTTGCAATGGCGATGCGGTGGGAGTCTTTTTTTTCTGCAACATCGACCATATGTGCCTGACCTGTAGCATCAAAATGAGTTAATGAAGGAGTTAATGCGGGAGCTAAGGACGGCGTCAGGCCGTCGTTGTTGTTTGAAGTCATGAATTTAGTATTAGCAATGAGTATTAGAGATTAATCTCGCCGTCGAAAATAGACTTTCTTTGAAACAGTTTAAGAACTAATTGATTAGCAAAGTATCATAGCATCGTGAAACTAAAACGCCCATCATTCCGACCTAAAACCTTATACGCCGCCATCTTGGCCGCCGTCTGTTTGTTTTCGGTATCCAGCTCATCAAATACCAGTTTTGCGCAAAATTTGCCCACTTTAGGAGATACCGAAAGGGAAGATTTATCCCCTTCGCTAGAGCGTAAATTGGGCGAGCAAATTATGCAGAGTGTGCGCCGTGATCCGGATTATATGGATGATGGACCGGTAGCAGAGTACCTCAATAAGCTAGGTAATCTGATGTTAGAAACTCGTCCTGATGCACGTGGCGAGACAATGTTTGATTTTCAGTTTTTTGTCGTACGCGATCCGGTTCTGAACGCGTTTGCCTTGCCGGGTGGTTTTATCGGATTCCATTCCGGCTTGATTTTGGCCTCGCAAACAGAATCAGAATTAGCGTCTGTCATGGGACATGAAATTGGCCACGTAGCACAGCGACATATCGCCAGGATGATAGGCAGCCAGCGGTTGGATTACTTGATCCCTCTGGCATCGGTTATTTTGGCAGCATTGGCCGCCAAGTCCAGTCCCGATGCAGCAATGGCGCTAGTGGTTGGCGGGCAGGGGGTTGCGATCCAGCGCCAATTGACCTTTAGTCGTGAGGCCGAGCGGGAGGCCGACCGTATTGGATTTCAGATCTTACGTGATGCTGGCTTTGATACCGGTGGCATGGTCTCTTTCTTTGGACGTTTGCAAGTCGCAACGCGCAATTACAACGACAATGCGCCCCCTTTTTTGCGTAGCCATCCACTCACCAGCGAGCGCATGGCGGATATCCAGTCGCGCATGGTCGATCAGCGTTATAAACAGCATTTAGACAGCTTAGAATTTTTGCTCACCAAAGCCAGAGTCAGAGTGCTGCAAAATGATACGACTCAAGGTTATATTGATGCGGCTACTTTTTTTGATACGCAATTAAAAGCCGATCAAAAAGATGAAAAACTAGCCGCACAATATGGACTCGCTTTTATTGCCCACAAACAAAAAGAGTTTTCTAAAGCCGCCAGCTTATTGGCTAGCTTGATCAAACAGATAGATCAATCTCCAACGCAAAAAACGGCACTCAATAAAACCAGTATGTTTGTCAGCCTGGATATCGATATTAAAATCGCCAACAAGCAAGCCGACGCCGCAGTCAAGGCAGCTGAGGCGGCAATGCAGCAATTCCCTTTATCGCGTGGTTTGGCCTATCAGTATGTTGATGCATTGCTGGCTGCGGGCAAAGAGGAAGATGCAGCACGGTTTTTACGCGATCAGGCGCAGCTGTATCGACAAGATATTAAGGTGCAAAATTTGTTGGGCAAAGTCTATGCAGAGCAAGGTAAGCAGGCGCTGCAACATATTGCGCTGGCGGAAGGTTATGCATTAGAGGGAAGTTTAGCGCCAGCCTTGCAGCAGCTAGACATCGCCCGTCGCTCACCCGATGCGCAATATTACGAACAGTCGGTAATCGATGCCCGCGAACGTGAATGGCAAGAGAAGCATAAGCAAGAATTAAAAGATGAGAAAAAAAGGTAGAGATATCTGATGGCTTTATTTGGCTTACGACAGTTTCTCATTTAGCCAATCAGCTCTCCTAAGCTACATTTGTTGTCCGTAAAACGGAAAATCTGGATTAACGCTTATTTGCCTTGGTCTCCAGATATCCATAAGATCAATTCATCCATCGCCGGTCGCGCTTTTCCGGCTTTTTCATCATTGATTATGGCGACGACGATCCATAGCTTTTCATGACTGTCTTTGATGTAGCCTGCGATCGACAGGGTGTTTTTTAAGCTGCCTGTTTTGATCCTCGCGCGTCCTTCCACAGGACTATCCTTGAGCCGTTTTCGCATCGTCCCATCTACTGCGACAATCGGCATACTGCTGGCAAATTCAGGAAACCAGTTGCTATGGCTGGCTAATTGTAATACCTTGCCTAGTTGTCTTGCCGTAATTTTTTCTGTGCGAGACAAGCCTGATCCGTTTTCGAGAATCAAGCCTTCATCAGTAATCCCTTTTTTGCTAAACCATTGCCGTACATGCGCATCTGCGGCTTGCAGGGTAGTGGCGTAATTTTTAGCTTCAGAGAATTCTGCCCCTAAACTTAAATAGAGCAAGCGCGCCATGACGTTATCAGATTGCTTATTGATTATTTTGATGGTGTCGGCCAAGGTGTCCGACTGGCGCTCCACCAAGATGCTGGCAGTCGCTGGCGTAAAACCATCTTTAACATGACCAATCCAAGTACCACCTATTTCTTGCCATAGCTGCTGTATCAGATGTTCTATGTACCTGTTTCGGTCGAATATATTAGTGTATTTGATGGCCTTACAGTTTCGGGGGAAATTGCCGATCAACGTCACCGTAGTGCGGTTGTTATCTACTTCTACCGTAGGCGGTATCCAGATATTTTCCCAACTAGCACACGGGCTGTTATTTAGTCTAAGCTGATTTTTGATGATGACTTGGGCCATCGGCGGAAAGCTAAGAATTTTGATGTTATCGGACGTAGATTCAAACTCAAAGCCAGATAAGTTGGCGTTAATCAGCAAGGCGTCTGGTATCACGTTGTAGTAGGTATCCGGCTTTTCATCAAACTGAACGATGTCCGCATCTAATCGATCCGGCTGGAAATAATGCCGATCAAGCACAATGTCGCCAATGATGTTGCGTATACCCTGACCACGTAAGGTACGTAGCATTAAACCAAGTTTATCCCATGTTAAGTTTGGATCACCACCACCACGTAGATAGATATCCCCGAGTAGCTCACCATTTTGTCCACCATTCAGATCTGATGGCAGACCCGTTTGCTTGATGGCGGTTGTACTCAATATTTGCGTTTTCCAACGAAACGTCGGCCCCAATTCTTCCATCGCTACTAATGTTGTTACCAGTTTGATGGTAGACGCTGGACTGACCGCGATATCGGGTGATAGTAGTAGCGTCGCAGGTCCGCCATCTGCCGGCATGACCACCATACTCAAGCCGTTGGCAGGTACCCCGACTTTTTTAAAAGCTAACTCCAAGGAAGACGGCAGAGCATTCTGCGCAAATGCATGTGTGGCTATCAAGCTGAGCAATATCAATGAGTTTGTTGCTATGGAATTGAAAAAGTATCGCATTAGGATAGGTGAAATGGGTTTGACGTCTTACTGTTTTTGAGTCACAGTTTATTTAGGCGGCGCTACTATCTACATTTGCTGGCAATAAAGAAGTTTAATTGCTATATCAAAAAAAATAAAAAAGCCTTGGATATACCAAGGCTTTTTTGCTTTATCGTAGTGCCATTATTTTGTTATTTTATTACTTAAAAGTTTTAAAATATTTTAATTAGTGACACTTGAGCTTCTTGCAAAATACCCAAACCAGTAAAGTCGAGCATGTGTGTGGCCACTGTTGCGA